>JAYVOX010000285.1:0-7027 GCA_043757695.1 Schlesneria sp. | reverse complement strand
ATCTCGGTGCGTGAGCCATCAATGTCGCGGATGCGGCGCACGGCACCGGGGATTTCATCGTCAAAGCTGGGCCAGCCACAGTGACTCTCAAACTTACTCGCCGACTGATACAGCGGCGCGTTGCAACGGCGGCAGACGTAAGTGCCCGGCTCCTTCGTACTCGTGTACTCGCCGGCAAACGGACGCTCGGTCCCCTTATCCACGATCACCCGCGCTTCGGCGGCGGTCAGTTCGTTGAATTCCTTGGGAGCAGGTGCGGCATTCGAGTCTTCAGCGGACATCTCTTCGTCTCCTTCCAGCGGACCAGCCTGCGGTGAATCAGTAGCATCGACAGCAGTCTGAAGCGTAGCCATCGGCCTCTCCCGAACAC
Source organism: Schlesneria sp. (assembly GCA_043757695.1). Classification (GTDB taxonomy): domain Bacteria; phylum Planctomycetota; class Planctomycetia; order Planctomycetales; family Planctomycetaceae; genus Schlesneria. The sequence continues at coordinate 6,657 of JAYVOX010000285.1, read as the reverse complement.
AGCCGACGCCCGCAATCCCGATCATCAGCGCCGCGAACATTGCCCGCCGACGGTGGCGTCCCAGTTTCATTGACATCAATCACGTCTCCAGAGGAATGAGGCTACAGAGTTCAGGAGTCTTCGTTGCCGCTGGTGAGGCAAAGTTACGGTCTCTGTGAGTTTCCGTTTCACCCCACGCGGCGGAGATAACAGCCCGTTGAAAAAGGTGGCACGGGCATCCTTGCCCGTGTCTTTCCAACGGGAAGCACGGCCTAGACGCCGTGCCACAGACATTTTTCAACAGGCTGATAATGAGGCTCACCCGATTAGCCGGAACGCGCTAGCGTCCGGTTCGAGAGAGAGATGATTGAATTCCGAACCGGACGCTAGCGCGTTCCGGCTGATCTCTCGACACCTCAATTCCCGCCGCGCGAGGTAGAAACACGGTCGTCTTACAAGCCGACGCCCCCATTTGAAAGGACTTTCGATGAACCACCGAACCGTTGTCTGGGGGATGATCTGCGGGCTGCTTGCCGAGGCGAGTGGATGCGGAACGAGTGTGCCGAGGCCTGATCCGATTGTGGAGATTGTCGAGCGCACCGACTATCACCGGCCCAAGCCGGTGAGCGAGGAACTGGTGGACGATCAACTGTCCGACAAGCAGACCACGTTTTCCGCCGAGTTGGTCGATCGGCGGCCACTCGATGGTTGGCTGGTCAATCAGAGCGAGGCGGTGATCCGGCTCGACGTACCGCTCATCAAGCCCGACCAAGAGCCTCATCTGACGACGCTTCACCCGAGTTACGCGGTGGCGACGCAGGCTGCACGCGAGAACCCCCGTTACCTCAATGGCCAACAAAGTCTGATGAGCCAACCGCCGAATTCCAACCCGCCACATGAGTTTTGATTTCGCGCGACCATCATACGATCAGAGGCAGGCAATCCTCACAGACGTTCTGGGGTCGGGCGTACATCTCCATCACTGCTACCAGTCCGACAAAGTCTTTCCGTCATTACGACGGCCGAGGTGACGGTGGATCATGGCGTCGATTTGATAGCTGACGGCGCGAACGGCACCGTCGCACAGCACGAAGTGACACACGTTGGAATGAGCGCTCCCGAATTCCGGGGTCAAATTGAGGAATTCGCCGTCTGCAACGGGCTTCGAGTAAGTAAAGCGATTGGTATTCCAATCGCCCCCGCTGTGGAGACTCTTGTTGTGACCGAGGTCGGTCGTCGTTCCGTATCCAGAGGGGCTCACCCGCTTCTCGCCAACCAAGTAAGTGTTGGACATCCCGTCGGTGACATCAGAGAACCGCACTTCACTGCGGAGATAACTGACGCCATTGTACAACGCCGGATCCCACATCCCCCAGATCCAAGAGAATGCCGGGTCGTCTCCTTCCGCAAGTGAGACTGGCCCACCGAATGGTGCAATGAGGAAGTCGCCGCCGTTGATCGCGTAATCGGACTTGACGACCGTGGGCGTCCATGTGGAATTGTAGAGTGGCCCGGTGAAGGGCGACCGTGGTCCCAATGATCCGCCCGGTCGGGACGGACACGCGAACAAAGGCTGCGGAGTTTGATCCCTTGTCGCCGGATCGGCACGCCGAACGTTGTCCTGGTCGATATAGCCGAGCAGATTGTAAATCCATCCGCCCGGTTGGTTCCGATCCGTTCCGCGATCCGGTTCGCCAACCCACAATTCACCCCAGCCGTTGCTTGGGATGCGTCCCGTGGCGGACTCGTGATTCATCACGGCCTGTCCCATCTGTCGGAGGTTGTTCCGGCACTGCGTGCGCCGTGCCGATTCGCGTGCTGATTGAATGGCGGGCAGTACCAGCGCCAGCAGCAACCCGATGACCGCCAGCACCACGATCATCTCCACCAGCGAGAACCCCGCTCGTCTTTGCCGTGCCAGACTGTGTCGTTCAACGATTCGAGGATGCACCGTCATTCTCCTCTCTCGTTGTCGTCCCTGCGACAGGGGGCTTCACCCGAATCACCAAATCGGTCGAGACACGCCTTTTCAAGTCCGCTTGAAGTTCGCATCGCACCACGTACAGGCCGGGTGCAGTGGACGCCTGACCCCGAATGAGCAACTTCACGCCGTCGTCCAAGGCCCGCGTCTCAAACAACAATCCCGGCGGGTCACTCTGGACATTGCCGATCGTCACAGCCTTCGCCTCTTCGCTCAGGGGATAGAACTCGACTTCCGAGCTGTCTCCCCAACCCATTTCCAGCCGCCTTGCCGTCGCGGTGAAGAACTCCTTCTGCTGGACCGATACCGACACAACGAGCGGAGCTGGCCTGGCTTTGGTGCTGATGTTGAGTTCGGCGGCGAGTGCGGCGTCTGCTCCTGCTTCGAGTAGGCGCAAAACCTCCGGAAGCGAAACTGCGGCACGCCACGAACGGGTGTGATCTGTAGATACCGCCGGTTCGACCGTGAGCCACGGTGCAGAACTCTGGATCCGGAGTGTCCCGAGCGAATCGGCAGTCCCGGTCACAGTCAGTTCCTGTGTGAGCGATACCCTGCCCGCGATGGCGTCTGCTCCAATTTCATAACGAAGGGATTGCGGGGCTACCGTGACCTGCTGAATCTGAGCCGCAGTCTGGCCTTCACCGGTGATGTCCACCTGCAGCTCGCTGTCGTCGAGAAACTGGAACGCCAGCCGTTTGCTTTGCTTGCCCGGTCCCCATGCCAGCGGGCGAGCGAGTACCGAAACCGTTTGCTTCGAGTTGGCTCGAATTAGACCGCCTTTCCAATCCAAATCGGTGCAACCACAGGACACGCTGACCGTCTTGACCAGCACCGGATTGGCTGACGTATTCTCCAGGACGAACTCGGCCCGCCTTTGGACCAGCGCTTCCGCCCCGGTCAAAGGAAACACCCCCAGCTCAACAACCGTCGGATTGGCCCGGAGCGACCCGCTGAGCGGAGTTCGCGTTCGCGCCGGTAGTGCGTCGGGCGCTCGCACCAAGAGTACGACACCCTCAAACACCGGTGGTTTCATGTCGGGTGCCATGTCTCGAAGAGGAAACACTCCGCTGAGCACATCCACCCCTTTCGGTTGATTGTCCGGCCCCAGCAACGCGGCCAGATAATGATCGGCATTCTTGCCGGTGCGTATGGGAAAGATCGCCAAATATCCGTTCTTGATAGCCCGTTCCAGCGCCGCAGGTTCCACCTTCTCGCGTGCCTCGCATCGCAAGCCGTAAGCCTTCAACAGGTCATTGATATCGGCCAGACGGATTCCGCGATCTGTTGGGCGAAGGGCGGCTCGCACGAACTTCAAATCGTATGAGATACCAAAGTGTTCGAGTGCAAACAGACTCACTGTGAAGCCGCACTCCGCGATACGAATCTGTTCCGCTGGATGATGCGAGACGATGTAGTCGATACCGGTATCGGATTCGACAGTCTCTGCCACCGGGATTAGTAATCCGGCTTTGGGTTCGTCCGCGATCGATTCGGAAGCGAACATGGCGAATGTGAACACGGCCGCACTGCGCCACCGGCGTCTCAGTGCCCATGCGCCAGCCATGACGATCACAGCCAGTCCCGCGATACCGAACTTCGTCCACATCCCGCCCGTTCGCGGGCGTGCCTGCAATCCGTGTCGTGCGATGAAGTCCTTGACGGCAGCCTGCTCGTCGATGGCTCCGCCAGTCACGTTGTACGATTTGCCGGCAAGATGATCATCAACGTGTGTGCCAACGGGAAATTCGAGGACATATGCCTTGGCGTCCAACGTGGGATTCACCCGCACGTTGGTCATCGTATATTTGGTGACACGCGGCGGTTTTTCCATCGGTTCGACGAGGGCGATCTGTTCGGGTGCCCAGAGACCGGGAGCGGCTTCAAAATTCTTGAACTCACACCGCCGAAACTCCATCTTTTTGGCGTCATCACCGAGGAAGATCGTCCACCCTAGGCAGGCTCCCCCTTTGTTCACGTCAAACCTCCCTTCAAACGTGCCCGGCGGGTCGGTGGCGGTCAGCCACGGATACCTGACGTGATACGTGACGTTGACAATCCCGGTGTCCTCTTCGGACACCTCCACTTTCGTCCCCTCTTTTCGGCGTCGCTCCAACAGCATCGACACGGGTAGTGGTGGCGCTTCGTAATCGAAAGCAAACGGGGGCATCAGAGCAAACCCGTATGTCAGCCCGTGCTCGTTCACGCTATCTCCACTATCAGCCTGATGATCAGTGACCAATCCCAGTTTGGGAGCCATTTTGGCGAATTCGAGCGATGCAGCTTCGAGGCTTTTGACCTCTTTTTCCTGACTCCATTTACGGTGAACTTTCCCGTCGAATCCGCGCGACTCAAACATCGCCAGAAACACGGGGGACGCACCTTCCGTCTTGAACCAGTGGGTCACCTTCTGAGACTTGATGACATACCGGCTCGTCTGAGGATCAAATCGGACATCGGCCACATAAAAAGGACTTTCCGCATTCGGAATGGTGGACGAACTATCGTTGGCATCCCGAAGTTGGAAACGTTCCAGCTGCAGAGTCCATTCCAGCGCCTTGTATTCCCGCTCGAGTCCCGCAAACAGCTTGATGGCCCGCTCCACGGTCATCGCTTTGGTGGCCACGCTAGGTTGGGCGTACAACCGGTTATGACCAACAACCAGCAACAGACCACACGACAATCTTGTCAACAATGTACGTAATGTCATGACACCCCTCCGATAAGTGCGTTCTTCTCACGGCAATTATAGTTTACGCGAGTACAACTGAGGAATTTGCATCGTTTAACCGCGTGGGCAACGCCCCGCGCGTCGAACGGAGAATCAGGCTCCAACGTTGTATGACGCGCGGTTAAAAAAATAGATGCGTCACTTTGATCCGCACGAGGTATAATCGCGACGTGAGGGGTTCGATAGTGACGGCTTGCGGGTTCAAATGTCTGACTCATGGCCGACAGATTTATACCTTGCACGGTGGAAACTGACGTGACAAGCCGCGCGGGCCATCACGTCAACTACGGATGTCTTGTCGCTCCGCCCACAAGACATCCCATCAACGGAGCGACGAGACTACTGTAGTGCGTCAGTTTCGGCCGCGTGAGGTATGTCAGGTGTGAATTCGCCAGCAATCACGAAACAACAGATGTCGTCCGATCATGACAACTAAAGCCGCAATCGGACGAGCAGGTGAATGCCATTAATATCACCTTCACGGGGTGCAAGGAGCACTCGGTGGAGTCGCAAACGCTTTGGGACATGAATAGCAAACCATATTCGCCCCTACGGACAGCACCCCGGGCGCTGTCACGCATGCACATCCAGTACCTGACGTCGCACAAGCTTGTGTAGGGGGACAGCAAACGGCGGCAGTGTACCCACAACACTTAAATGTCGAGGCGGCATTTCCCACGCAAGTAGAACCAACCCCGCCCGTACAACTCCCGCAAGGTCGAGTCACCCCTGTTCCCGCAGAGGTGCAGCCACCACTACCAAAAGGTGCTGCTGGCGCACCATACGTTGTCTGGCAATAATTTGCTCCAACATAAGTCATAGTACACTTGATCAAGGTTGGCGTACACGTGCCTACCATGCGCGCCGTCGTCTTCTCCAATACCTCGGGAGAAGCTGGTCGTCCCGGCAACACTCCTGCCGAACTGGAAACGCCCAAGACACTCAGCAACGTGGCGGTCACGAGCGCGACATTGCCAAAATCGAAATCAATCCTCGACGCATAATAAACGCCCCTTCCACGAAGTGAGCCAGCCGAGGCATGAGAACGACTCATTGCACAACAGCCGACGGAACGTTTTGTACTCTCTCTCTCTCTCTCTCTCTCTCAATTATCAAGCCCAATCACTTTATTTGTTTGCCTCGTTCCCAAGCTGCCTGTTGGCAGGGGGCGGTGTGGCTGAGATCGGTCGTCTTCGACCGCCCCCAGCGATTTGCTCGTCATTGATCGTTGGGGACAACTGAAACATCGAGCCCCTGCCTGTGGCATTCCCGTGGGAGCGTTGGACGATTTTTCACACGGCCCGGCTGAGGGAATTCTCATTCATGGAGTGGCTGAACTACGTCGGCAAGACATTCCCTGACTCTCACTCGCGGTGGGCTGCAGCCGGTCAAACCTGATCGCGTGAGCTTTACCTTGCGTGGCCCAAAGTGAGGCAATTGACGATCGGCGTGAAAGACTTCCGAAGTCTGGAGCCCAAGGTTTGTTGGTGACTGTCTCAGTTCATCCCGTGCGAACTAAGGAGCGGCGCATCAATCACCGTCGGAGTTTGGGTGAGCCGGATACCGTGAGGCCCCGGACTTCTAGGCGAAGAACCCGGGGCCTTATGGCACCCGGCTCACCTCGATCTTCGGAGGTTGCCGCCAGTTGTTCAGGTGCCGATCCTAAGTCGTTCATCTCCCCTGAATGAAGGCCATCACTTCGGCTCGGCTGGCGGGGTTGGTTTTGAAGAGGCCGCGGACGGCGCTGGTGATGGTGATGCTGCCCGGTTTGCGGACGCCGCGGATCGTCATGCAGGTGTGAGCCGCCTCGATTACGACGATCACTCCCTTGGCGTCCAGTTCTTGCTGCATCAGATCGGCGATCTGGTGCGTCATTCGTTCTTGAACTTGGGGACGGTGCGAGACCTCTTCCACCACGCGCGCCAGTTTCGACAGGCCGACCACCTTGCCTCGCGGCAGATAGCCGAGA
>JAYVOX010000284.1:0-7042 GCA_043757695.1 Schlesneria sp. | reverse complement strand
GACAAACGCATCCTGTTGGCCACCACGCTCGACTGCCAGACAACCAAGGTGGGTGACGTGGTCGCGACCGGTCGGTTGCTCTACGCAGCGGGGATGCTGGTCGGAACCCGCGTGTATCAAGACTCCGGTCGCAAGCCCTCGAAGAAGATGCTGCGCGACATCGACTCTTGGCTGATGGACGACATCTGCGCCGCAGACACCGCGGGCTTGGTCGCGTAGTCGGGCTGGTCACTTCACGCGGTTGCTCTCGGTCTGCAAACAGTTGCTCTCGGTCTATACCTCACGCGGCCCAAAATGAGACTTTTGAATGTAGCCACGTTTCGCCAGAACGTGGTTGCTTGAGCGTCACACCCGCACTCTGGCGAGGTGCAGCTACGTCTCACATCAGCCCGCGCGAGGTCTAAAAACAACAGCCGCCCGGTCTTTCCCAGGCGGGGCGGCTTCGTTTTCGAGCAGACTCTCCAGGCCAGTCACGAGTCTCTACAAATGAAAAATGGCTCCCGCCCTTATTTCTTCTCGACAACCCAAATGTTGCGGAAGCGAACCGGGTCGCCGTGATCTTGCAGGTAAAGCGCACCGGGCTTCTCGTCATTACGGCCACCGCCGGGCGTCGTCTTCAATTCCAATCCATCATGGATGACGACGCCGTTGTGCTTCATGGTCACCTTGCCGGGAGCGGTCACTTTTCCCTCGGCGTCGAACTTCGCAGACGTGAACTCCACGTCGTAGGTTTGCCAACTGAGCGGAGGCAGGCACATGTTCAGCTTCGGCCGCGAGTTCTTGTAGATTCCGCCGCACTCGTTGTCTTCTCCTTCGAGACCGAACGAGTCGAGAATTTGGCATTCGTACTGGTCACCCAAATACAGGCCACTGTTACCGCGAGCCTGTCCGGTCGCGTGAGGCATGTAGGGCGAGCGAAACTCGATGTGCAGCGTGTAGTTCTCGAAGACCTGCTTGGTGCGAGTCCCCACTCCCATGAGTCCGGTTTCGGCAGCCTTGCCGGGGTTCCACTGATCGACGTTGGTTCCGTCAAAGAGGATCAACGCCCCTTCGGGAGGGCGCATTCCGAGCGACGGGGATTCGCGATGAAGTCGCCGCAATTCCCCCGACTTCTCCGCCTGCTTGAGGACGAGCGAACCGTTTACGAGCGTCGCGACAAAGTCACCGCCGGTCATCGTGGTCGCGCCGTCTTTGGTCTCTCCGGCCACTTTGTGCTTCACTTTTTTCTCGGCATCCCAGCCAGCACCGGGGAGACCGCCGGGATAGACGACCCCTTCAAACTTGCTGTTGCCGCGCGCGATGACCTGCACGCCGAACGACTGTTCCGCGACCTTCCCGATGTACTCACCTTGAAGTTGGAAGTCGGGACCAGCCTCTTTGCCGTCGAGGAACGCTTGTTTGGGATTCGGTTTGTCCTGAGACATCACCGGCGCGACGAAGACCAGTCCGGTCATCGTGAGAGACGACAACAAGACCCACGATGATCTCAATATCCGACGCATGCAGCACACTCCTTGAGGTTTCGCCACGTGGGAGGACTCTCGCGTGGCGAGCAACATTACTCGCCACGAATCTGGTCGCCACGAAGGAGCACACAGTAGCAGTCGTGCCAGTCGGCGAACAACCAAGTCACGTCGCGTTATCAGCGCGGAGGCCGTGCAAGCCGCGACTATCTCGCGAGCGTGTCGGTTCGCCAGCGCGCTTCTGTGAGACGCTCTCAGGGCGAAGCCGTGTCGATCCCGCGCGGCTGCGGCTCAACGTCCGTTCGCGACCTGCGTAAGGATCGAGAGATTGATCCCGCTTCACTCAGAAGCGGCGCGTTCCCTCGCGCGAAAGTATTCACCGGGCAAAAGTCACTCCCAGGCGTCGATCGCTTCCTGAAGTACTTCTTCTGATCCACCCCACGAGGCGGCGGTCGAAGAAGTGGCGATGGCTCCCACCAATTTTCCTTCGTCTTCGGCATCGTCACCGCTCTGTTCGCCGAACTGAGGCTCAACCTCGAAGCCCTGATTCGACGAGACTTGCCTCAGCAGGACATTCAGCTTGCTCCGAAACTCATCTCGCGAGAACGCGGTCTTGATGACGAAGTCATCGGCGCCCGCGTTGATTGCGGCGAGAACCGTTTCGCGACTGGAGTCGGAGGTCAGTACGACCACTTTCACCTTTGCGAGAACCGGGTGAGCGCGAAATGCTTTCAACGTCTTGATGCCATCCCAGCCTGGCATCTGGATATCGAGGACCGCCAAGTCGGGCACATGGTCGAGTGCCCGATAGAAGCCGTCGGCCCCGTCATTGGCCACGGCAACATCAAAGTCGTGCCGCAGGACGTTCGTCATCAGGCTGCGGAACAAAGGATCGTCATCCACCACCAAAATATGGCGACGATGATCTTGTGGCGGATCGTTCAAGGGGGGCATGTCGTAGTTCATGTTGTCTATGGCTCGACAGGCGAGGGTGATTGGGCTGTGCGGCAGTTCCGTTTTAGGGCACGACATCAACGAGGTTCTCCCCGTTGAGAGCATGTCCAGCCTGATAACCCTAGGTTGCGAATTTGACTCATGCCGCCGGCATGTCGCACTTGAGAACCAATTATGAAACAGCGTCCGCCGCACATTCGGCACGAACAATTCAATCGCGCCGACACGCCCCATTGCCAGCTGCTTCGTACCCACCATGCGCTACTTGTTCGGCAAGCGAATCGTGCCGTCCCAGTTGGCGGGAGCGGTCCGGTTGTGCAGGACGATGTGCTGCATCAAGAAGTCTTGAGCGCGGTCACTGGCGGGCATCCCGTGCAGTGAGCGATAGGCTTGATCCCAGCGGCCCTCGATGAAATGTTCGACCCCCCGTTCGTACTCGGCGACGTGCGCGTCTGTCAGTTCGGAATGTTCGGACTCGGGAGGCAGGAGTTCGCTGACCACAACCGGCGTCTCCATGCCATACGGCAGCAGCCGACCTAAGCAGCGCAGGCGACCTTCACTCGACGCGAGTCGCAGTCTCACAATCGTGGCCGTCGCTTCATCGACAACGATTGGCACTCGCAGTTGCTTGGTCATGCTTTCGAGGCGGCTGGCCAGATTGACGACCGGCCCAAACACGGTGACTTTCACTTGTTCCGCAGTGCCGATCTTGCCCGCCACAGCGCGACCGTGCGCGATGCCGATCCCCATGGCGAAGTCGGCCAGTGGATGGTTCTTCGTCGCGGCCGCTTTGGCGAATGCGGCTCGAATCCCCAGTGCCGCGCGACACGCTTGTACTGCCGCGTCGGGCGAAGGAAACGGCCAGCCCCAAAACCCGAGCGTCGCGTCGCCTTGGAAGTCGCCCGTGACGCCGCCATGTTCCAAGATGTGATGCGTCATCACGCCGAGTGCTCGGCTGACACGTTCGAGCAGTCCAATCAAGTCACCTGCGGCGTGTTCGGCCCGCTGACTGAAGCCGCGCAAATCGCAGAACATCACCGTCACATCGCATTCACTCGGTTCCAGCAGCGTCGTGTCGAGTTCATCTCCCAGTGCGGCGAGGACCGGCGGCGCGAAGAACTGGCGCAGCCCGGCCTTCTGCCGCTCGAAGCGCCGCGCCCGAACGACCGCGCTGATGATCTCCGCCACGAGTTCCGTGAACTTCACGTCGGCTTCGAGTTGCAGTGCATCAGAAAGTGTCGTCCCCGGCACGAAGGTCTTCCCCATTCGACCGGCCACGTACAGTCCGGTCGGTTCGGTGGCGAGGCCCGGCACCGGCGTGCAGTAAGCCCAGTCGAACTCCTGCATCAGCGTTTGATCGTGCTGCTTCGAGGCTCCTTTCTCCCAGATGTGCAGCACGCTGGCCCGACGTCGTTCGAGAGCTTCGACCACCAGACGCCGTGAGGGACGCAGCGGTCCCGCCGTCTCACGTCGTCGGTCCCAGTGCAACATCGGAATTTCGTCCGTGCCGCCCGCCGTCACGATCGCGACCGCCTCCGCATGAACGACACCTTTGAGCAACAGGTTGACCAACCGATGAAACAGTTCACCATCGTTCGCTGCTCCTGAGATGACTTCGGGAAGATGCGTCAGAACTTCGATGCGGTTTTCGGGATCTTGATACCGAATCTTGCGCAGCTCTTGCGGCTTGAAAGCAACCTCTTCGACGGGAACCGCCGCTGTGGAGCCGTCCGCCTCCGCTTCGACGAGATAGAACGAAGTCGCCCCCAAGACAAAGTGTTGACCGATCTCAACGCGACACGACTCGACCGACTCACCCGAGAAGAAGAGCGGGTTGCGCGCCGACGGATGCCGATTGAGTTGCACGTGCCCCGGATGCACTTCGAGCTGAACATGACTGCGCGAGAGCAGGTTGTCCCACGGCACGTTGAGGCTTGCCTCGGCCGCGCGGCCAATGACGTAGCTCACGCCAGAACGCAGGGCCTGCCGTCGCGATTGATTCGGCTCGGCCCCCTGCATCATGAGTTCAAGCACTGTCGCCTGCCTTCGTTTCGTCGTTCCCCTTCGCGGTCAACGAGAGCGTGGTGGTCACACCCGACGGTGATGGCCGCCTCCAGAAGCGGAGCCAACGCGGACCACGCTCGTTGAGCAAGGCCACGATCAGCCACCACGATCCCGCGACCAGCCCGAGCATCACTAACACCGCTCCCATCGCCGATGAAAAGAGCCGCGTTTGCAACTCTTCCACAGGCCGCAACGCCGCCGCCTTTCGTTCCTGCACGACGGCCACCCAGTCTGTCCCGCGCACGCGACTGAACGCCGCTAACCATTCGCCGCCGTAAGTGGCCCGATCCAACAGGCCAATCGGGTCCACGTAATGTCGCGTTCGATCCGGTTCGACTCGCCCTTCACCCGCATCACTCTGATCGGGTGCTTGCAGGAGATGCTCCAGATCGAGCAGAACATCGCGATTGGCGACGCCGACCAGACTGAGCTTCTCGAACCGCGTCGATCCGAGCGTATCGAGGTTGCTCTTCGTCATCCATTCGTGCGCGAGCAACGTCCACGGACGCTGTCGTCCATCAACCGATCTTCCGTCGAGGATCGCGAAGACTCGACCGACGCCATCGCTCCCCTGAGAACGCAGACTTCGCTCGTAGTCTTGCAACAGGCTGCTCAGCGAGAGCGATCTCGCCAGCACGCCGATCACGCGCGACTCATCATCGGGCGCGAAGATCGGCACGGAGAGCGCGATCAAGTCGTGCTGCTGAGTCGTGCCGTGGTACGGGATCGAAACATACGGCTTCGTGATCGGAGCGACGCCGACCGGGACTTCGTTCTCGTGATAGTGAAAGCCGCCGCCGTGGAAGTAGTCGCGGTACGCATAGGCTCCGTCGAGCGACATGCTGATCACATTCCGCCAGCGTTGAACGCCAGCCGCGTCCAGCAGGAACCAACTGTCATCGAGTGACCGGCCGAGTCCCTTCCAACGCTTGTCGTTTTGCTTCTTGAAGTCGTTCAGTAAGTCCCACAGCGGCTGGCGTTCGCTGCGCGGCTGCGATGCAAAGTTGATGATTGCACGTTGCAAGCCTTCATCACCGGCGATGGCTTCCAGTTCTGCCTGCCGATCGCCGAGGTCCCGATTGATTCCCTCTGCCAACAGATTGACCGTCAGCACGTCACTCTCGAGTGCGCGCCGTGTGAGACTCGATTGCGTCGTACTGATCGCATCGTGCATCGCCTCAATCGCCAGCGGAGCGATCCCCAGCAGCAACAGCACCGGCAACACCAGGCCCAGTAAGACCAGCGGCCTGCGAGCTCGAAACCGCTCGCGCGCCACGAGTCGGTCCAGCACCGCTTGAGCGTTCGGGAACCGCTTCGCCGGGTCTGCGGCCAGACAGCGATCAACGATCTCAGCCAGATGTTGATCGACTCCCGATATTCGTCGATGTGCCAACGGCCGCGTGTCGTGACGCACGATCTGGCGATAGATCGTCAGCCGCTCTTCCAAAAACCGCGCCTCACTCAACCGTCGATCGTTCTCCTCAGTACGGAACGGCGGCGAGCCGGTCAGCATGTGATAGATGAGAGCCCCGAGTGCATACACGTCCCACTTCGCATCAGGAACCGCCTTGAGGTCCGCTTGCTCGGGAGCCATGTAGTACAGCGTCCCCAACGCGTGACTGTTCTCATCGGCCAGCCGCGATTGCCCGAAGTCGCACAAGCGCGGCTCGAAGTCTTGATCGAGCAGAATGTTCGCCGGCTTGAGATCACAATGCAGGATGCCGCTGCCATGAGCATGAACCAAGGCCTGACTGACTCGCGTCGCAATCCGCACCGCGTCGATGGGAGTCAGCGGACTGCCGTTCAATCGCGCGGCGAGCGACCCGTTCTCCAAGTACTCCATCACGTAGTACGGTGGGTCGTGATCCCAGCCGACCGCCAGCAAGCCGACGATGTTGCGCGACGTGTACAACACCGCCAGCTTCTCGACCTCGCGCCCCAGCAGCGACCAATCGACGCCGCGCCGATGGGTGTAGAGCTTGATCGCCACATGCTTGCCGGTGTTCTGTTCTCGCGCCAGCCAAACCGATCCGTACTTCCCCTCACCGATCGACTTGAGAATCCGATACCCCGGCACCGACGCAGGAGTTTCCCCCGCCAACGCACTCAGTTCCCGAGCATGTTCGACCGACTCAACACCCTGATCGAGCGTCTCGTCGAGCGGTCGATGTTCTCGCGCATCGCCCGAAATCCCAGTGTTTGCACTACGAGTTGATTGCACGTCACCCACTTCTGTATGAGGAAACGGAATGGGGAGGAAACGGAATGGGAATGAGAACACGAGCGACGAGACGAACTGAGCCACTCGACTGCGATACCAAGTCGAGCGGCTCAGTTCGGTCGTTCCGCGTGTTCCGTAACTCCTTCCGGTGAAAAATTGGCCGAGGCGGGGTTCGAACCCGCACGTCGCTTTCGCGACACCGGATTTTAAGTCCGATGCGTCTGCCTGTTTCGCCACTCGGCCGAGGGCTTTTTTGTCGAAGAGTTGCGGCGAGTCCAGTGACACTTAGGATCGTTCGAGAAATCACTGTCCGGTTCGAGCGGTGATTCATTTGTCAGAC
>JAYVOX010000283.1:0-7063 GCA_043757695.1 Schlesneria sp. | reverse complement strand
CGAAGAACGCGTTCGGGTTGTTTGACATGCACGGCAACGTTTGGGAATGGTGTGAAGATGTCTACGATGAGAAAGCGTACGCGGGCCGCGGCAAGATCACGCCTGACCAGAAAGTGACGAGTGGTTCGGTAGGTCGTGTGTTGCGTGGCGGTTCTTGGTTCAACTACTCCTGGAACTCCCGCTCGGCCGGTCGGAACTGGGACTCGCCCGCCTACCGGGGCAGCGGCAACGGTTTCCGGGTGGTGTTCTCCGCCTCCGCCGTCAGGACTCCGTAATTTTCGTAACTCTTTCTTATCCTCTTTACTCTTCTGGCTTTGGTCGACGGGCGTAGCCCGGCGCGCGAATTAATTCTGTAGGATGGGCACTCCTGCCCGTCTTCTTGTTGTTGAGGAACAAGCCGGACGGGCAAGAGTGCCCATCCTACGCGGGGTGGCCCAGCAAAAATCAGACTCCTACACAGAAGACGCCCGACGATGCACCGTTCTCTGATTCACGTCTCCTATCGCGATGGCAGCAAACCCAAAGGCATGCGGGTCAGCTTGAGCTTTCACGGCTTAATGGGTGGCGTCACCAAAGATTTCTATACCGACAAGGATGGCACGGCGATTGTCGAACACGCTTCGACGGGCACGGTGGACGTGATCGTCAGTGGGACGCGATACGGTTCGTTCCGCGCGCCGGGCGAGACCGTGGTGTTTCTGAAATAGCCGGCACTGTGTGCAAATTTTGGAGTGCTCCGGCTTGACGGAGCTTTGGAATTTTGGCGCAGCCTTTTGAGCAAGCCCGTCGATCACGATGATATCCCAGCCGACGAGACGTGTACTCGTCCGCAAAAACTAAAAAAAAGCGGCTCCGCCGCGAACCAAAGCTCCGTCAAGCCGGAGCACTCCATAAGGACTGGAACCCCATGTCATTGATCGTTGGTCAAAAGCTGTTGGCGGAGTCGTTGAACTGGGAACTCACGATTCGGAAGAAGCTGGGTGAAGGGGGGCAGGGGGCGGTGTTTCTGGCCGACACGCCGCACGGTCCCTACGTCGTCAAATGGTACAACTCGCTCTATGCGAACCAGACGCAGCGCGCGGCCATTCTGGAACTGGTCAAGCACGGGCCACCGAAGAAGGTGAGCCAGCGGTTCGTGTGGCCCAAGGCACTGGTCACGTCGTCGAACTCGGCCTTGTTCGGCTACCTGATGCCGCTGATCGACACGCAGCGGTTCGCCGAGCTGGGTGATGTCTGGGCGCGACGACGGCCCGCGCCGGACTTGGCGGTGCTGTGTGAGATTTCCTATCAGATCGCCAACAGTTTTCGCACGCTCCACTTGGACGGCTTCTGCTACCGCGACGTGTCGAAGGGGAATCTGATGTTCGACTCGGTCAGCGGCGACGTGCTGATCTGCGACAACGACAACGTCGGCGTGAACAACGCCTCGGAGGCCCTCGTGGCGGGCACGATGGAATACATGGCTCCCGAACTGGTGCGTGGCGACGCGGGTGCCCGACCCTCGACAGATACCGATCTGCATTCGCTGGCCGTGCTGTTGTTCCAACTGTGGGTCTGGCACCACCCGCTGCACGGGCAGATGGAGTACTCGTGCAAGTGCTGGGATTTGCCAGCACAACGACGGGTCTATGGTACACGTCCCGCGTTTGTGTTTGACCCCCACGACACCAGTAACGCGCTACCCAACGCTCCCGAATACAAGACCGCCGCGAACCGCTGGAAGCTCTGCCCGCCATCGCTCCAACGGCAGTTTCAACGCGCGTTCGGTGAGGGGCTGAAAGACCCCAAGCAGCGTGTCACCGAAGGGGAATGGCAAAACGTGTTCCGCACTTTGACAGACGGCGTGGTGAACTGTGCCTGTCGAGCCGCCAACTTGTGGGACGGGCTGGTTGCGTCCGCGGTGACGTGCTGGCATTGCCAGCAGCCGGTGGCACTGCCACCTCAACTGGTAATCGACGTGAGCGGCACGCGGCGGCAGTTGATGTTGTCGCGCGCCGCCAAGATTCGTCGCCGCCACGTCGAACCTCATGCCGACGACGCGGATGCCGTCATCGGCGAAGTGACTCCGCATCCAACGAACCCACAAGTGTGGGGCATTCGGAATCTCTCGACCTCCTCATGGATGGCCACCAGCGCGGACGGCACATCTCGCGATGTCCCTCCTCAAAAGTCCGTCTCCATGGAAGCCGGTTTGAAGCTGAACATCGCCGGGACGATGGCAGAAGTCTGCGCGTAACCAGCCTTGAGTGAGGTGGCGGGGTGGCCCAGCGAAATCGGTCCACGCCAATTGATCCGCCGCGCAGCCGCAGCATCAGTCGTGTTTCCGGCTCCACCATCGACGTGACACCCACCCTTCTATTCCCGCAGTCGCCGCGAACTTACACGGCAGCGAGAACGATTCGGGCAGATCGTCAAATCGCGAGTGAATTCTCGACGAGACAAGTCATCAGGCCGCTTCGGCAAGGTAGCCCTGTCGCTCCGCGACAGGAAGCGAGCTGCTGAGTGATCGCCTGATGACGAATTGGCGGCGTCCGCAATTCAACATCGATTTGCATTCTCGCTACCTGTCGCGGAGCGACAGGGCTACTTTCAAAGAGCGACGGCACCCTGGCCTAGAACCAAGCGTCACTCCTTGTTACACGCCGCCCACGTGAGGACCGGCTTGCGAGTGGCGTTCACTTCCTCGGGGCGGCTGACCGGGGTCGAATGCGGGGCCGTGTGCAAGAGATCCGCGTCCTCGGTCACGATCTTGTGAATGGCGTCCGAGAAGGCATCGAGCGTCGCTTTCGATTCGGTCTCGGTCGGCTCGAACATCATCGCGTGAGGGACGACCAGGGGAAAATAGACCGTGGGCGGATGGAAGCCGTAGTCGAGCAGCCGCTTGGCAATGTCCATCGCGGTGATGCCGCGTGATTTGGCGAGGCCCTCGGCGGAGGCAACGAACTCGTGCAGACAGTGTTCTCCGTGCGCGGACGGCAACACGTCGGCGAGCAGCGCCTTGAGGTAGTTCGCGTTGAGGATCGCCTGCTCGGCCGCTTCACGAACTCCGGCGGCTCCCAGTGTTCGCAAGTAGCAGTAGCCTCGCACGAGGATGCCGACGTTGCCGAAGAACGAGCGGACTCGGCCGATCGTTTTCGAGGGCGAGGCCAACTCGAACCGCTTCTCGTCGGAGCCGGTGTCGCGCTGGCGGACGATCGGGGCGGGGAGGTAGTCGCCGAGGAAGTCTCGCACGCAGATCGGCCCCGAACCGGGGCCGCCCGCGCCGTGCGGGCCAGTAAAAGTCTTGTGGACGTTGTAGTGCATCATGTCGCCGCCGAAGTCGCCCGGCCGAGTGATCCCCATGATGGCGTTCATGTTCGCGCCGTCGATATAGACCAATCCGCCCGCGTCATGCACCACCTTCGCGATCGCGGCGATCTCACGCTCGAACAGCCCAAGCGTGTTCGGATTGGTGACCATGAACACGGCCGTCTTGTCATCAACGTGCTGCTTCAGCTCTTCAAGGTCCACAAATCCACTGGCCGTTCCCTTCAGCTCAATGCAGTCAAATCCGGCCATCGCCGCACTGGCCGGGTTGGTTCCGTGAGCACTCGCCGGGAAGATGACCTTCGTCCGCTCTTCACCCTTGTCGCGGAAGTAGGCCGCCGCCACGAACAGCGCCGTCAGTTCCCCGTGAGCACCGGCGGCCGGTTGCAGCGAGACGGCGGGCAGTCCCGAAATCTCGGCCAGCATCTGCTGCATCTCGTACAACAGTTCGAGCAACCCCTGAATGTTGTTCGCCGTCTGATGCGGATGGACATCAACGATGCCGGGCAGCCGCGACAGTCGCTCGTGCCGCTTCGGGTTGTACTTCATCGTGCAACTGCCGAGCGGATAGAAGTGCGTATCGACCGACATGTTGAGCGTCGAGAGATTCACAAAGTGCCGCACCACATCCGGCTCGGCCAACTCGGGCAGCCTCGGCGGCGCAGCGGCCAGCGCCTCGAAGGGCAACAAATCTTCGAGCGGCCACTCCGGCACATCCGACGACGGCAACTCGGCCCCTCGTCGCCCGGCATGAGACAGTTCAGAAAGCAGTTGTGTGGCTTGTCGGTTTCGCATGAGTGGAGCCAGAAGTCAGGAGTCAGAATTCAGAATGGTCAGAAAATCACGCAGCTTCGGATTGAACATGTTTCTCACGGCTTCGATGCTTCGGTTCTCACCACCGTGATGAATCATGGCATGGCAGTTGGGACAAACGGGCCTCAGATCAGCAATCGGATCAACCTCGTATTCCTCTGCGATCTCTGAGAGTAGTCTGAGGTGATGCACATGAATGAAGTCGGCGACATCGACGCCATACGCCTTTCCGAAGCTGAAACCGCAGACGACACAAACTGCCCCGAAGTGGTCGATGCACGTTTGCCTCGCGGCGCGATCTCGCTCGTAGGCGTTCACAATCACGCGGCGAACTGAGCCTTCGACATATTTCTTTGTGACCACCACTTCATCGGGCAATCGTGTTTCTGAGGGAGAAACCCAACCAAGCAACTCCATTGCCTCGGCGACTTGCGATCGCATCGTCCATAGGAACCCTGCTGCGGATGTCTTACCTTTCGACCATACGTGCCACCATCTGTGGTCGGCCTCCTCAATCTCAGCGTTGTTGGCTGGGACATCCGATTCACAGAACAGTCGGCCGAGTCGCCCGTACATCAAATTAACGGTCGGCATTCCACCAGGTATCTCGGCCAATTTCGCCAACTGACCAGCGGTGACCGCTCGACCTGGCGCGAAGTACTGAGCTGGCAATAACTGGTGCAGTCTTGATCGCTGTCCCGGTGTCGCACGGTCAATCATTGCCGACAGGCCATCAAAGTAGTCGCGAGTCGTAAGTGAATCGCACCAGTTCAAAAACTCATCCGTTTGTTCATCGGTATTTCCGACGCTCATAGTTCTTCGCCTAACAACGAGACGGGAATGTTCAGAACGAATGCAACTACGCCAGCGCCGCGACCAATCGGTCAATCTCGTCCTTCGTGCGTGATTCGGTGACGGCGACGAGGAGGCATTGATCGCGGACTTCTTGCGGAAGCCAGTTGAGGTTGGGGAAGCGGCTGAGCATTGGTCCCACGTCGATTCCGGCGGCGGCGGCTTTGCGGATCGCCACGTCGGCACCGTGCTCGTACTTCAACGCGAACTCCTTGAAGAACGGGCCGGTGAACAGCAGTTCGCAGCCGTCGATCTGCTTCAGGCGGTCGGCGGCGTAGTGGGCCTTGCGGCAGCTCAGTTCGGCCACCTCCTTCAATCCTTGCGGACCAAGCAGCGACAGGTAGACGGTCGCGCGCAGGGCCAGCAATCCCTGATTCGTGCAGATGTTGCTCATGGCTCCCGCACGGCGAATGTGTTGTTCGCGGGCTTGCAGGTTGAGGAAGAAGCATCGCTTGCCGTGGCGATCGACCGTCTGGCCGATCAACCGGCCCGGCATCTTGCGGACGAGTTCCTTGCGACACGCGAGGATGCCCAGATACGGCCCGCCAAACTGGAGCGCGATGCCGAGCGCCTGCCCTTCCGCCACGGCGATGTCCGCGCCCAGTTCGCCCGGCCGTTTGAGCAACCCCACGCTGATCGGGTCGAACGACTGGATGAGTAGTGCGCCGTGCTGATGCACCACCTGCGCGATCTGCTCGACATCCTCCAGCCCGCCGAAGAAGTTCGGATGCTGAACGACCACGCATGCGGTCGTCACGTCGATGGCAGCGGCCAGCGCTGCGACATCCACCTTGCCGCTGTCGGTCGGTAGTACGAACACCTCGGTCGCTTGATCGGCCAGATAGGTGACGACGCTCTGCGCTGCTTCGGGATTCACGGAACCGGCCACCACGACGCGGCCCTGTCGCCCCGTGCAGCGCATCGCCATGAGAACCGCCTCGGCGACGCCGCTCCCGCCGTCATACAGGCTGGAGTTGGCGACATCGAGTCCCGACAACTCGGCGATCAGCGACTGGAACTCGAAGAAGGCTTGTAGCGTTCCCTGACTCGCCTCGGCCTGATACGGCGTGTAGGCGGTGTAGAACTCGCCCCGGCCGGTGACTTCATCGACCACGCTGGGAATGTAGTGATCGTAGGCCCCGCCTCCCATGAAGCAGACTCGCGACGCAGCTCCAACACTGCGCGAGGCTAACTCGCGCAGATGCCGCTCCAGTTCGAGTTCCGTCAGCGCGGGTGGCATCGTCAACGGACGATCAAGTTGCAACTCAGCAGGAATCTGACCGAGCAGCGTCTCCACCGAATCGACGCCGATTCGTTGAAGCATCTGCTGTTGTTCGTCGAGCGTCGAGAACAGATAGGACACGGCAACCTCTCAAATCAGAACCCAGGAGTGAACGACTCACAAACTTCGCGACTACGCCTCTGTCCGTTTGCTGGCCTTCTTGACGACCTTTTTGGCTGTTGCCGTCTGCTTGGGAGCGGCGGAGCGACTCGTGGCCGATCGTGGGCCACCCGTCTTCATTTCGGCTTCAATCATCTTGTCGATCTCGGTCAGCTTCACGGCACCACCCCGCGCGGCAATTTGTTTGCGAATCGCCGTGAAGGCGGGCTTGCAGTCGCTGGATTCGCGCTTAAGTTCGCGAGTCGATGTCGTGCGCAAGCCGCGTGCCGTCGCCGCCGACGGCGGGGACCACCAAGCTCCGAGTCGGACGCCCACGTAAAGATCATTTGCTTGCGGCTCGGTGCAGCCCCCCGCGACACAAGCCTCCCAAAACATCTTGTCCGCCGCCTTGCGCTCGGCTTTGGTGGTCGCTCTCACGCACGCGATGTCATGCACGATAGAGGCGTTCCGATAAGAGCCCGTGTAGGGCGAACCGACCGTGTCCCACAACCACTGCGGGATGCTGGCTCCATTGATGATGCTTCCCAGTGGAGCGTCCCACAGTCGCCCGTTCGAGTCGGTGTAAACGAACACCTCCAGCAGCTTCATGTCGCGTGCATCCTCCGCAGGTTGATTGAGCCACTCGGTCTTGGGTGTCCCGGAAAATGAACCGACGTTTGCCATGATCGAATCTCCTTCAAGATAACTCTT
>JAYVOX010000282.1:0-1941 GCA_043757695.1 Schlesneria sp. | reverse complement strand
TTTGCCGCTCCGGCGGCGGCCCGCCGATTCGCGGTTGTCGGGGCACAGGGCCAGCCAACTGGAGAAGTGCTTGGCGGTCGGCCAGCGCGACATGTCGGTGCCGATCTCGCTGAGGACTTTCAGCGCGGTGTGGTGGCTGATGCCAGTGATGCGGGTCAGATCGCCGCCCGCCTTCTTTTCCAGCAGCGGTTGCGTGGGGAAGGCGGGGTCGCCACCGCCGGATCGAGCGCGTTTGAGCGGGACCGGGGGGAGCTTCGCGTCGGCGGGGGCCAGCGGAGGGCGGTCGGCCCAGGCCGTCAGAGTCGCCTCGACCTGGGCGTCACAGGCGGCGATCAACTGCTGCGTGGTCCGGAACAGTTCCCCCGACTGCCGCAACGAGAAGAGGTGTTCGTCGCGCCACTCGCCCGTGAGGGCCGCCGCGATCGTGGCCTCGTCGTGATGGCACCGCTCGTGACGCAGTTTCGCGAGTTGCTGCGGATCGCGCTCCCCCGCCAGGATTGCGTCGAGAATCGCCAGCCCCGTCACGCCCGTGATGTCCGACAGCACCTTCTCCAGCTTGAGGTTCATCTGCGACAGCGCCTTCTGCATGTGCTGGATGTGCTGGGCCGAGAACTCCACCAGCGTGGCGCGTTGACGCATGTAGGCCCGCAACACGCAGGTCTGCCAGTCTGGATGAAACGCGGCGGGACGAAACGCGGCCGCCAGCAACCCGTACGTGTGCAACTGCTGCAACCACTGGCAGTCGATCACGTCGGACTTGCGACTCGGCACCGACTTGAGCTTCTGCGGATCGACCAGCACCACGTGAAAGCCCCGCTTCTGCAACAGCTCGAACAGCGGAATCCAATCGACGCCGGTCGACTCCATCGCCACCGTCTTGATCCCGCACGCACTCAACCAATCCGCGAGTTCAGGCCAGTCCCGCGTGAACGCGCCGAACTTCCGCACCGGTTCCGGATCACGCTCCGCAGGAACCGCGACGAAATGGAACTCGCGGTGAATGTCGATCCCCGCTGCGTCGGGATGAACCGGCCCGAGCGCCGCCGAAACGCCGCGCCGCACGGGCGACCTGCCAACTTGTTTCCGAGTCATCACACACCCCTCCCCTCTCATCTCGACTCCAACCACACGAACTCCAACCACACGAACTCCTCGGGGCGACACGGACGGCGATGGTGTGTCTTGTGCAATCTCCTGACGGGATCCCGCGAACAGGCCGGCCAAACCAGCCTGCCCGCGCGTCACCAATGATCGATACGCCAGCCATCGCGACCAAACTACAGACGGGCTCGAAGCACCAATGACAAGACGGCCAACACGTCCGACGCCCCCCAACAGACTACACAAATGTTCCTCACTGATCGTGCCCGCGAAGCCGGTGAGCAACTACAGTAGTCCCGTCGCTCCGCCGACGGGACACGCTCGGAAACCGGTCCATTCCTGCCGCGCGAGGTACAACGTTGCGGCCCTCATTCGTCCCGCTGGGAAAGACTCATGCGATTTTTTGTCAAGCTGTTGATTGTGATCGCGGTTCTCGGCGGAGCGGGCTACGCGGCGTACCAGCCGACGATGGCTTACCTCGCCCAGTGGAATCGACCTGTCTGGCGAACGGCCAAGGTCGAGCAGGGGAACATCGTCTCGGTCGTGAACTCGACGGGGACGGTCAAGCCGAAGCTCAAGGTCGCGATCGGCTCATTCGTGTCGGGGCCGATTTTGAAGTTGTTCTGCGAGTTCAACCAAGAGGTCAAGCAGGGTGACCTGCTCGCCGAGATCGACCCGCGCATCTATCAAGCAGGAGTCACACGCGATGAAGCGGCGCTGGCCAGTCGCGAAGCGGATGTGTTCCGCGTGCAGGCTCAACTGCAACAGGCCATCAACGACGAGAAGCGGGCCATCGCGTTGCGAGCCGAGGACGTGTCGTTCATTTCTCAAGCGGAGATG
>JAYVOX010000281.1:0-7104 GCA_043757695.1 Schlesneria sp. | reverse complement strand
TCCTCCTTCACGACCTTGCCGTTCTCATCGAGCACCTTTGCCTTGACCTTCGACTTGGCGAGGCCAAGCTGCGAAACATCGGCCTGAATCGTGACGGGAGCATCCTCAAACGCGGTCGTCGTCACGGTGAGATGACTGATCGCCAGATCGCGATGTCCGTCGCCGCTGCCAATCACCACGGGATAGATCGGCGGCAGACCGGTCGCATCAAACGGAACGGCTGTCGCGCCCGCAGAGATGTTGTCCGTCGCGATGCCATCTGTCACGAGCAGCACACCGGCGAGCGGCCGATCCTTGAACCGCTCCTTCAAGTTGGTCAGCACCGCATGGAGATTGGTTCGCGCACCGGTGAACTCCAACCGCGAGAAGTCAGCCACACTTTGCAGCCGCGAATCGAAGACATACCGCCGCACATCAAAATCCTGCGCGAGTCGCACCTGCCACGCAGCCTCTTCGTTCGTCAGCAACTTCTTCAGCGAGTCGCCTCGCGCCCCATCCGCCTTCGGATCGCGAATCGTCAGGCTCTGGCTGTCATCAGCGAGGATCGCAAACAAATTCGCCCCCGGCCGCGCCCGCTGCCCACTCCACAACGGCTCCATCAGACATAGACAGAGCAACCCCAACGCCACCACCTTGCACACTCCCGCCATCCACCGAGTGCGCGTATCCAGCAGCGCGGTCGAGTACCGCCAGCCAACGATGACAGCCGCAACCGCCACCAACCCGAGAGCCGGTGCGATCCATTCCCGACCGCCAATGACGAGTGCTGCGAGCATGTGAAGTGAGTCTTCGTCTTGTCCCCTCTCCCCCGTCTTCGGGGGAGAGGGCTAGGGTGAGGGGGGCTTCGTGTTCGCGTGAGACAAAAAACAACTGTTCATCAAGCAAGTAGGAGCGTGACGGCTACGTCATCAGCCGAATGAGAAATTCGCCCGGCGTGAGCGGACGAGGTTTGTACGCGGAGCCGTTCAGTACGTCGAAGTGGCGGTCTTCTGTCACGATAAAATCCGCATCCGAGACGATGGCACAGTCGGAGAACTTGTCGTCGTCGGGATCGCCAGTAATCACGTGAAATCGAAAACTCGGTGAACTGCGAACGAGGTTGTGATGCAGAGTCTCGACGACTTCCAGCAGTCTCACAAAATCCTGCCATCGCTTCGCTCCCATCCGACTGACAACCAACTCTTCGTACTCCGCCAGTATGTCCGTGGAAACGGCCCAGACGAAACGCCCCTCGACCCAAGCGTCGAGGATCACTCCCCAACGGTGGCTGAGGCTGAGAATCGGCAACAGCGCGCTGGTATCGATGCAGACGATCATCGGTAGGGGTGGCTCGCACGGTATTCGCGCAGGGTCTGTTCGACGAGATCCGGTTCGAGTTGTCCGGCGGTCATCTCGTCATCAACGGCCTGTCCGAGCGACGTGCGCAGCCGCTGCGCTTCCAAGCGGTGGAACAGGCGTCGAACCACATCAAGTTCGGCATCGGGCACATCGTCCAACAGACAGTGCAACTGAGGACGCAATTCCTGCGGCGGTGCGTGGGTCGTGTTCATGGAATTCACTCTACTTGGCCTTCTGGTTCGTCGCTAATGCGGCTCTGAACGTTCATTCTTGGGCCGCGACGTTTCGGTCCATTCAATCGTCATCGCGGCTCAGCTCCGCGAAGACCTCTTCGTGCGAGACAACTCGCCCCGCGTCGGCATCCGCGATCCCGGCTTCGATCTTCTGACGAACGAACAACTCGGACATGATGTCGTCCCAGGTGCATTCGTCAGGGAGTTTATTCAGCAGTTCCAAGGCCGCTTGTTTCGTGGGCATGTTCATTCCTTCCATCTGTCAGGAAAAATCGTAGGGTGCGTGAAGTCTTCGGAACGCACCGGGACGGAAATGTTGGCAACCATCGTGGTGCGTTCCGAAGACTCCACGCATCCTACGTCACTACCTCAAGTTTGAAACTCGTCGAAGAAGTCATCATCGACTTCATACGCCTTGACTGGCGTCAGGCCCAGCTCGAGGTTTTCCAACATGCGGATCAGTTTTTCGCCGTCGACAAGTTCAATTGGCGGAACGCCATCGCGAATCGCCTCTCGTTTTGCATCTGCCGTGAACGTGCCGGTCGTCAGAATAATGCCCTTGTCAGCACGTCCCATCATCGCGCCGCGAAAGTCTCGTACTTGCCCGGCTGAGACCGATCCGACGTACCGCTTGCACTGAAACAAGACCTTGAAGCTAACCAGAGGATTGACTTGCAGAATGCCGATCCCGTCGATGCCCCCATCACCTGATCGACCAGTGACCGAGACTTCTTCAAAATCCGACTCGCGCAGCAGTCGCTGGCAGAATCGCTCAAAACCATTTGGAGGGAGTCTCCGAAGCAGCTCCAATGCTACGTCCTTGTGATTTGCTGCCGAAATCGATTTCGAGTCTTCTGGCGCTGCCTGTTCTTCTGTCAATTCATCGACCGGCTCTTGCTCATTGCGAGCAACCCGTGTCCTTTGGAAACTTTGATTGAACTTCACGAAAGACAGCTAGTGACTCTTGCTGTGTCAGCGTTTGAACCGTTCGTCCTTTGTCAGTCAGACTCCAGACGCCGCGTCGCGAAGAATCGATATATCCCGCTCGAACGAGATAGAACCTTGCCCACTGAACTTGATTGTCAAACCGCGAGTTTCCGCTCTCAAGTAACTCGGATTGCTGTTGGTCAGACACCTTCAAGTTGCTCGCGATGATCAGTCGAACCTCTTCGGGACGACCGGACCCACCGAGCTTGTGCAGGGCGGCAATCACAGGGCCGAAGAATCGAACAAACTGAGGGCCACTTGCTGCCATCGTAATCTTTCTCTTCATGGTTTCACCGGCCCGCAGCCCGCAGCTTGGGAACCAGTTTTCATTCAATTTGAACCGTTAGCCGCGTCGTCGATCGTCCAGTCTTCAAAGTTCAATCCGGGGATGCGGGCGAAGTCGATGGTGTTGCGGGTGAGGAGGCTGGATGGCCCTGCATGACTCACCAACACCACCGAGATGTGCCACTGCTTCGGAGTCTTCGGAGAAGCAGTGCGATGATCGGCCAACTCTTTATCGGCACTGCTTGTCCCGAGGCTGACAAGCAGTGGCACGGGTGACTTGATCTGGCTACTCAATTCTCCTCGACCAGTAGTTTGGCTTCTGGCTCGAATATGGGCGACCGCGATGATGACGACTTCGTCGGGGAACAACTCACAGACAACCATGTAGGGAAACCTTCGCATGAATGTGCGCCGGATGTTTCGTCCGGGAGGAATGGTTTCGAGACGCTGCAGGTGATCCGCACGTTCCTCGATGCGACTCCGAGCTTCATCGTAGGCCGCGAGCAATCGCAGACCGACTTCCGATTCGCGATCTTCGTACGATAACGCGGCCTGATAGAGTTCCTCTTCAGCCTCGGGAAGGATGCGGACATTCACGTCACCGTCCTGGCGGCCAGTCGTTGGCGAAGCCGCTCGACCGTTCCTGCGGCATCCAACGACTGAACCTTGCCGCTGCGATAGGCGTCAGACCGCGCGAGGATCTCTGCGGCCCACGCCGCGTCCACTTCCGCCTGCTCGTCCTGTGGTTCGAGGCTGCTCAAGAGAGCCACCCCCAACAATTCCCGCTCGTCGCGAGGCAATTCCAGCGCCCGAACTCGAATCTCGTTGACCGTCATTGCGTTTGTCCTCATGGGCCGAACTTTTGCTCAACACCAAACTTCCGAAGTCTTCGGAAGTTTGGTGCAGCCTCTGGAGCGGCTCGTGGAAAACGAATGCGATTCCAGTGCGAATTGGGGAGTGCCTCGTTCGAGTCACTCGTGGCCTACTTCTGGCGGATGGCCCAGAGGTGGCCGAACGTGCGCATGTAGATCGTGCCGTTCGAGATGGCGGGCGATGACGACTGGTCTTCGCCGAGATCGTTCACGGCGAGGACTTTGAAGTCGCGGCCGGCTTGGATCACGTGGACCTTGCCGTCACGCGCAGTCAGGTACAGCTTGTCATCCGCGTAGACGGGCGACGCGCGATGACGCTGCCGGTGCGTGGCCTGCGAGTAGACTTCTTTCCCCGTGCGAGCTTCGAGAACCGTGAGGTTCCCGTTCTCCATGCAGAGGTAGGCGAGATCGCCCACGACGACGGGTGTCGGCACGTCGGGGGTCTTCTTCCAAGACCACCAGTGGAGTGAGGCTTCGTTGGTGATGTCGCCTTTGCCATCCGGCTTGATGCACAGCACGGGATGCTGTTTCGCCGAAGGGGCGATGATGAGTCCCGGCACGGCGACGGGTGACGCGACAAACCGCAACGTCCGGTCGTAGCCGAGTGACGGATCATCGCGTCGGTTCAATCCACCGCACCGCCACAATTCGTGACCGTCCTTCAGATCGTGCGCGACGAGAACATCGGCTCCGTGTGTGAGTAGGAACTTTTTGTCGCCGTCTTGGTAGAGCATGGCCGACGCATACGAGTGTTCGTTCTCCGCGATGGCATCGCTGGGCCGATCGACTCGCCAAACTTGCTTGCCGGTCGCCCCCTCAATCGCCACCACGCACGCCTCGCGCGTCTTGGCGTCACCCTCACCGTGAATCAGTTGCAGGTAGAGAACGCCGCCGTCCAGCACCGGCGTGGAACTCATCCCAAACTGGATGCTGAACTTGCCGTACCGATCCTGCACGTTGAATTTCCAAACTTCTTTCCCCTCGACCGTGTAACACGCGAGCGAACCCTCACCCATGAAGGTCCAAACGTGCTGACCATCGGTGACAGGGGAAGGGGACGCCGAATTCCCTTCGTCGCCGCGTGCCTTCTGATTCCCGTTCGCCACGACGTGTTGCCAGAGTTGCTTCCCGTCGGTGCCGACTGCGATGAGCAGCAACTCGCCCGCATCGTTGACCGAGGTCAGGAAGACTCGCTCTCCCCACACGACCGGCGACGCTCCGGCTGGTCCCGGCAGCGCCAGCTTCCACGCGACATTCTGTGTGGGAGACCACTCCGTCGCCAAGTCCTTCTCGGTACACAAGCCGTTTCCCGTCGGACCGCGCCAACCGGGCCAGTTGTCGGCGAAGGTCGTGGAACCGAGCAGGGTCAAGATGGCACAGGCCACAAGGTGTCGAAGCGGCTTCATGCGGGAGTGTCCTCAAATGGGTGGGGCATGGGCGGAATTATCGGAGGCGAGGAGTGTGCCCACGCCTGTCGAGTGCGTCAACGCTCGCCACAGTTCAACTGAGAGTGTTGGCCAATGCCTTGATCTGTGCTCCGGCTCTGCCATCCGTACGATCAATTCAAGTAGGAGATCTCACGGATGGCAGAGCCGGAACACGGATCAAGAAGAAGCGGGCGATTCGAGTTGGAGAGTCGTTCTGAACTCGTTCACAAACGAACACGCTCCGCCGAGCGAGTGTTGCCGGGCGGAGCGTGTTTTGGAAATCAGTGGTCAGCCGAACTCGTCACGATGCTGCGACGGATGGCGGGTTGTGGAAGCCGGTTCCGTGAAGATCAGCCCGCGACAGCGAGGGCATCTTCCGATTCGGCGTCGGCGGTGACGGTCTTCGCCGCGTCGGCACTGTTGGGATACATCGCATCGACGAAACCCTTCAGGTGGTCGGCACGAGTCGAGTGTTGGAGCTTGCGCAACGCCTTGGATTCGATCTGGCGGATACGCTCGCGCGTCACCTTGAAAATGCGACCGGTCTCTTCGAGCGTGTAGCTGTAGCCGTCACCGAGGCCGTACCGCAGCCGAATGATCTCGCGCTCGCGATAGGTCAGGCTGCGCAACACGACTTCGATCTTGTCGCGGAGCATTTCTTTCATGGCCGAGTCGGCGGGACTCGCCTCGTTGTCGTCTTCGAGGAAGTCGCCGAAGCTGCTGTCTTCGCTTTCGCCCACGGGCGTGTCCAGACTGATCGGGTGCTTCCACGTCTTCATGATCCGTTCGGTCTCTTCGACCGGCATCCCAACCGCTTCCGCCAACTCTTCCATGCTGGGATCGCGTCCGGTCACTTGGCGAATCGCTTCGCTCTTGGCCTTCAGCATCGAGATGCACTGGAACATGTGAACCGGGATGCGAATCGTGCGGGCATGATCGGCAACGGCACGAGTGATCGCTTGGCGAATCCACCATGTCGCGTAGGTCGAGAACTTGTACCCTCGACGGTACTCGTACTTTTCGACACCGCGCATCAGGCCCGCGTTTCCTTCTTGAATCAAGTCCAAGAAGCTGAGGCCCCGGTTGCGGTATTTCTTCGCAATCGAAACGACCAGCCGCAGGTTGCCGCCCGAAAGTTGTTGCTTGCCACGTGTCCAAGCGTCGTACTTGGCCATCACGCGGCGCATGCGGTCGCAATAGTCTTCGGGTGATTCGAGCGTCATCTCGACGATGTCTTGCAACTCGCGGCGGAGGATGTCCGCTTCGTTGTTGGCGGCGACGGAACGACGTTCGGCGAGCTTCTGAATCTGAGACTGAAGCTCCTTGATGCGGTTGGCAATCTGCTCCATCCGCCGGAGGACAGGCTGCAAGCGCTGAGTCCTGACGCTCAACTCTTCAACCAGCCAGCAGAGCTTGCGACGGCGGCAAGCCATCCGCTGCTTGATCTCGGTCTTCAGCGAGGCTTCTTTGGTGGCCTTGAGCGTTTCCCAGTCCTGTCGGTTGTCAGCCATCAGTCGTTCGATGGTGGGCATGTTGACGGGAATACGTCCCTGAATCTGCTCCTTGCGGAGGTTCTCAGTCTCACTGGTGCGCAGTGTCCGCTCGAAAGGCAGTTCGCCACGGCCGACCTTCTGAATGATTTCGACTGCCTGTCCGATGGCAAAGTCCGATTCCATCATCTTCCGACGGAACCACTTTCGGGTCATCTCGATTTGCTTGGCGAGAAAAATCTCGCGCTCACGCGACAACAGCGGGATGTGGCCCATTTGGCTGAGGTACATGCGGATCGGATCGCGCGACGACGACTGAGGCTCCGGTTCGAGCATCGACTGCGGAACGGTCTCGTTCGCGGCCTTCTCTTCGGGAGAAGGCTCATCGACGATGTCCATCCCGGCGTCGTCCAAGATGGCGATCAGTTCGTGAACCATCTCGGGTTCGCCGCCCTCGTCGGGTAGGTACTTG
>JAYVOX010000280.1:0-7131 GCA_043757695.1 Schlesneria sp. | reverse complement strand
ACGGAATCTCGACCCCCGCCCGCTGAGCCGCCTGAATGCAGTTCAGCTTCTCGGAAGGACCGATCTCCACCGGCTTGTCGTTGACGATGACTGTGGGCATGGGAATCTTCGTACCGAATAATGGTGAATCCACATCCATGTGAATCACAGGAAAGCTAATTACTGAGACGCTGCTTGAAAACAGCCGCGATCCGTGGAGCGTTATCGTTTGGCGAACTGGTGTTGAAAACGGAAACCAGCTCCCATCCTGCCATACCGAGGCTATTCAAGAGCTGAGTAAACTCGACGCCATATTTGACCTCTCGGATAATCCCACCTTCGACATTGAACTGCTGAGTGTGATATTCCCACTGTGGTTGCTGATTCATGTCTATCCCCGATGGTTTGTAACACCGCACAAATCGCGTTCTTCTAAACTACTTTGAGAACACAAATCCTTCTCAATGAGCCTCCATCAACGCATCGGCGGGCTTGACTGTCTTGCGGCCCGTGTTGATGTACTCTTCAAATTCGGGACGGAACTTCTTGATCGCGTTCTTGATCGGCCACGCCGCGCCGTCCGACAGGCCGCAGATGGTTGTGCCAGGGATGATCCCCATCGAGGCGGCCACTTCGGTTAGCAGATCGAGGTCGCGAAGCTGGCCCTCACCCATGCGGATGCGAGCCAGAATCTTGTGCATCCACGCCGTCCCTTCGCGGCACGGCGTGCATTGGCCGCAGGACTCATGCGAGAAGAAGCGGGCACAGTTGAAGAGGACATCGACCATGCTGGTCTCATCATCGATGACCGTGATCGCCGCCGTTCCCAGTCCGAGACAGCCGACCTTGCCGGGACCGTTGAAATCGAGCGGTGTGTCGAGTTCGCTGGCAGAGAGGAAGCCCATGCTGATGCCACCGGGGACAACAGCCTTCGCCTGGCGACCCTTCCACACACCGCCGCCATGTTCGTCGATGAGTGCCCGCGCCGTGATGCCCATCGGCAGCTCGACGCAGCCCGGCTTGTTGACGTGTCCGCTGATGCAGTAGAGCTTCGGGCCGTAGCTGCCGGCATCGCGCGGATTGTTCGGGTCGGGCGGGACGCCCATGCTCTTGAACCACTCGACCCCCCGGTCAAGGATCTGCTTCACGCAGGCCATCGTCTCGATGTTGTTGACGATCGTCGGCTTGCGGAACAATCCCTCGATGGCTGGAAACGGCGGCTTGATGCGCGGCCAGGCCCGCTTCCCTTCGAGGCTCTCGATCAGCCCGGTCTCTTCGCCGCAGATGTACGCCGCCGCACCGCGATGCAGCACGACATCGAGATCGAAGCCCGATCCGAAAATGTTCTTGCCGAAAATCCCGGCGGCACAGCACTCGTCAATCGCCTTCTGCAGTACGCGATAACTGCGACCGTACTCGTACCGCAGATAAAGGTACGCCGTCTTCGACTTGATCGCGTAGCAACTGATCGCCATCCCTTCGAGCACCTGATGCGGGTCGTCTTCCATCAGGATGCGGTTGTTGAACGTCGCCGGTTCGGACTCATCGGCATTGATGGCAAGATAGATCGGCCCCGGATGGTCCTTCGGCAAGAAGGTCCATTTGA
Source organism: Schlesneria sp. (assembly GCA_043757695.1). Taxonomy (GTDB): domain Bacteria; phylum Planctomycetota; class Planctomycetia; order Planctomycetales; family Planctomycetaceae; genus Schlesneria. The sequence goes on along the minus strand of JAYVOX010000280.1, from coordinate 5,546 downwards.
GTCCGGTCGGAAACCCCGCCCCGCCGCGTCCGCGCAGACCGGAGTCCTTCACGAGAGTGACGACATCAACGGGAGGCATCCCCAGAGCCTTCTTCAGTCCCTGATAGCCGCCGTCACGACGATAGGTTTCCAGCGACTGGCTGTCCGGTTTGCCGACGCGAGCCAATAGTGTGGGTTCAAAACTCATGGTGTTCGTGATTCGTTCGAGGTCTTGCTCGTTTGAGTCGGTTCAACAATTTCAATCTCGTCGGCAGGAACTAACACGACTTGTCCATCCCGCCATTCCACAACCGGCTGCCCCAAAAGTTTGTGCCGCAGTCGGGCTTCACGAATGCCAGCGGAGATGGATGCTCGAACTGACTCCGGGTCCAATCGGGGTGTTGGACTGTCTTTGGTGAGCTGATCCCCGTCCGATTTCGGTACTGCTTGAATCATGAAAGTCTCCCTGCGGTCATTTGCTGCCACTTCGCGGGATCGGTGATGACACATTGCATTCCCGGACCGCCCCGTGCGATTTCTAACCCTTGCCGAGTTGTACTGTCGTAGACAAACCATTCCTCCGCTAGCGGGAGGTAAGACTCAAATAGGTTGTCCAATCCCCGTTCGTACCGACGCCTGATCGCATCTTCGGGGACTGTATGGCCTCCTGTACTGAAACGCTGTGCCACTCGCTGAACAGCCATTTCCGCATTGGGGAGCCAGAAGAAAAAGACTTTAAAAGTGTATCCTGATGCAGTCAATCCCTTCAGCCACGGAGCAAACGTCCTGCTGGCCAGTGTCGTCTCAAATGCGAAGCTCTTTCGTTCCGTTGCCAGTTCACGAAGCCGAGTCAGCATGATGCGACCAGCGGCCATCGACACACCTTCCGGATGGAAGGCGGACAATCCGCGAGCGATCACGTCAGCATTCACAAACTCAGTCACGTGACACGATTCCTGCAACAACTTCTCGGATGCAGTGGACTTCCCCGCACCATTCGGCCCGGCGAGAACAATCACATCCGGCATGGCATCACCACTCGTTCTTCAAACCGTCGTACTCGACATTGCGGTCGCAAACTTTCCAGCATTTCATCCACGACCGTAGTCCCGTCGCTCCGCCGACGGGAGGTCTTGTCGGCGGAGCGACAAGACTACAGTAGGTCATCTCAATCACAGACTTTTCAACAGTTCATCGGCCTTCTCGGGCGTGATGTTCATGTGGGCTTCGTCATCGACGAGGACGCAGGGAGCGCCCTCGCAGGCTCCCAGGCACTCGGCGAACTCCATCGTGATCTTGCCGTCGGCCGAGGTCTGGCCGGGGTGGACGTGGAGCTTTTCGCACATGTGCTGGAGGAGCTCCTCGCCGCCGCGCAGCATGCAACTGATGCTGCGACAGACCCAGACGCGGTGCTTGCCGAGTTGATGCTTCTCGTCCTTGAAGAACTGATAGAACGACATCGTGTCGTGAACTTCCGACGGATGCAGTTCGAGCAGTTCGGCAATCTCACGCACCGCCTGAATCGAGACGTGCCGCTGCGCGTCCTGCACCATGTGAAGGGCAGGCAACACGACCGCTCGCTTGTTCGGATACTTCGAAAACTGCGCCCGAATCTCGTTTCGCAGTTCCTCGCTTAACACGGCCATCGTTTCTCTCGCTCAGTCAGGAGGGGAACCACGAAATACACGAAACACACGAAAAGAGAAGAAAAAAAATTCAAACCCCTTCGCGACTTCGCTTCTTTCGTCTTCTTCCCTTTCGTGTTTTTGGTGTGTTTCGTGGTTCAATCTCTTCGTTTACCGATCCAGTTCCGCCGCGATGATGTTCAGACTGCCGAGGACCGCCACCACATCGCTCAGTTGGTGGTTCTTGATGATTTGCGGGAAGACCGCGAAATGGACGTAGCTTGGCGGGCGAGTCCTGGCCCGGTACGAACGCGGGCTGCCGTCGCCCACGATGTAGTAGCCGAGTTCTCCGTTCGGGGATTCGGTCGCCGCGTAGATCTCTTCCTTCGGAGTGGGGAAGCCGCGATTGGGCATCATCACTTCAAAGTGCTGAATCAAACCCTCGATGCTGCGGTAGACCGACGGCTTCGCGGGAATGACCGCCTTGCTTCCGGCATCGACATTCACCGGGCCTTCCGGAATGTTCTCGATGCACTGCTCGATGATCTTGACGCTCTCAACCATCTCCTGCATGCGGACGAGATACCGCGCGTAGCAGTCGCCTCCCTTGGACGCGACGACCTTGAAGTCGAGATCGGGGTACGCGAGGTATGGCTCGTCCTTGCGCAGGTCTCGAAGCACGCCGCTCGCCCGGGCCAGCGGTCCCGTCACGCCCCAGTTGATGCAGTCTTCGGCGCTCAGATAGCCGATTCCCTGGACTCGCTCGATGAAGATGCGGTTGCGGGTGAGCAGCCTGTGAACTTCGGCATGCACCGCAGCGAAGCCCTTGATGAAACTCCGAACCTTGTCCACCCAGGCGTTGTTCACGTCGAAGGCGACGCCGCCAACACGGGTGTAGCTGGTGTGAAACCGCTGACCGGACGCGGTCTCAACGATGTCGTAGATCAGTTCGCGCTGCTGGAAAAAGTAGAGAAATGCCGTGAAGCCGCCGAGGTCCAGCGCACAGGTGCCGGTGTTGAGCAGATGATCCTGGATGCGCATCAACTCGGCCAGAATCGTCCGCAGGTACTTGCAGCGCGGAGTCAGTTCGATGCCGAGCAGTTTCTCAACGGCATGATGCCACGAGATCTCATTGTGGAGCGGCGAGATGTAGTTCATCCGGTCCACGATGGTGACGTACTGATTGAAGTCGAGATGCTCACCGAGCTTCTCAAACCCCGAGTGCAGATAGCCGATATGCGGCAGCGCGTTGACGACCTTCTCACCGTCCAGCGTGAGGATCAGTCGCAGCGTCGTGTGCGTGGCGGGATGCTGCGGCCCAAAGTTGAGCGTCCAGAGGTACTCCTGCTCGGGAGCATCCAGTTCGGCGAGGTCGGAAACTTCAAAGGGCATTGGTCTCTACTTAACTGTCGGCGCGCGTGATGACCGGGAAGTTGTGGCGTTCGCCTCGCCCCTTGAGCGGGTAGTCTTTGCGAAGCGGGTAGGCGGTGAATTCGTCGGGAGTCAGGATGCGTCGCAGGTCGGGATGGCCCGAGAACTTGATGCCGAACATGTCGTAGACCTCACGCTCCAGCCAGTCGGCCGACTTCCAGAGCGAGTAGACCGACGGCAGCACCGGGTCGGGATCGTTGACGAAGGTCTTGATGATGAGCCGCTCGCCGGTCTTTGTGTTCACGACGACATAGACGACACCGAAGCGATCTATCGCTCCCTCGTATTCGAGGTAATCGACGGCGGTCAACTCGGCCAGCATGTCGAACCCGAGGTCTTGCTTCATGAAGGCGAGCAGCGGCTGAAGCGACTCGGCCGGAACGACGATGCGCCGGTTATCGCGGAACTGACTGAATGTCAGCCCGGCGGCAGGGAACTTTTGCTGGAGGGTCTCTTCGGTGGACATCGGGTCTTCTCAGGAGATTTTCAAAGTCAGATGGGCAGGGCGACATGAAGACCCCTCACCCTCTCCACGCAAGGCTGGGGCGAAGGAACAAGAAGAATCAATTGAGCGACACAAGTTGTTCGTTGGCTTCTCGGATGCGGATCAGTTCGTCGAGGTCATACGGTGTCGGGCCCATTGGTTGAGTTCGCTTGCCGAACTCGGTGCCATTCAAAGTTCCACCGTGCTTGATCTTGTCTTGAAGGGCGATGATCCCAGCCATCAGTTGTTCAGGCCGAGGCGGACAGCCCGGTACGTAGAGATCGACGGGGATGAAACGATCGACGCCTTGCACAACGGCATAGGTGTCGAACACACCGCCGGTGCAGGCACAGGCTCCCATGCTGATGCACCACTTTGGCTCGGGCATCTGCAACCAGATCCGTTGTAACACGGGAAGCATCTTCATCACGACGCGGCCGGCGACGATCATCAGGTCGCACTGGCGCGGACTGAACCGCATGACCTCGGCCCCGAATCGAGCAAGGTCGAATCGCGAAGAGGCGGTCGCCATCAACTCAATCCCGCAGCAGGCGGTGGCAAACGGCATTGGCCACAGACTGTTGGCCCGCGCCCAACTGGCAGCGGCGTCCAACTGAGTCATGAAGATATTCTCGGGCACATCCTTCATCGCCATTTGAAGACCCCTTTGCGCCAAGCATAGACGTAGGCGATGGCCAGCGTCCCCATGAAGACCAGCATCACGCCGAAGACCGTGTTTCGCAGCTCGCGCGGAACACCGACACCATCGTTGAGGTACGCTGCGACAGACCACGGGTACAGAAAGAGCAACTCGACATCGAACACCAAAAACAGGATCGCGACGAGATAGAACTTCACGTCGAACGGTTGGCGAGCATCGCCGACCGGGTCCATCCCAGACTCATAAGGCATCTGCTTGACGACCGTCCGATTCCGAGGACCAACCAAGTGAATGACGATCAGGTTCGCGATCACGAACCCCATCATCACTCCGGCATACATGAGAACGGCGTGTGAGCTATCCATGCGGCGTCAACTCGAACGAAGGAAAGATCTCTCCGTCAACATGATCGAATCTTGGAAACGGATCAAAGCAACCAAGGTGTTTGCGGAGGAGAAACATCGGCGGGCTTAGAGCCGAACGGGGACCAACCTTATCGGACAAATCCAACCGCAGCGCACAGTCTGCGCAGGCGGTTCAGGCCAATTCTTGAGTTTCCAAGTGGCCGGGATTCTAGGAGTGGGTTTGGCAAACTGCAACTCTTGAGTTGGGATCGAGACTTGCGATTGCTTCAGCGTCAGCACGGCTCATTTTTGCGACCCGCATGGAGTTAAAACAGCAGCGCAGGAATGGCGTTCACAACGAAATTCATGCCGCTCAATTGAGTCCCTGTCCCGCGACTTTCACATTCGAGAGTTCTCACTTGTGAGTGCCATCGCGGGTGGAGCAAACTTTGGCAGGATCTGCCTGACGCGCATACTCGACGATCTCCACCAACTCATCGCATGTGCCGTCGGACTCGCTGTCGATCTCAAACGGCGAGCCGCGATGTTATCCCTCGCGCGGCTCGATGCGAGACATAACCGCATCTCGTCAGAGCGCGGGCAGAGCGTTGAAATGGCCCGCGTTCTAGCGAAACGTGGCTATCCCGGAGGTCTCTTTGATCGCAGCGCAAGGAATGACCGCGGATCGAGAGATCGAAGTCAGGACGCGAATGAAGTCGCATTCGCGAGCGACTATGCTCGCGACGACGATCCGAAACGCTTCGACCTGCTCATCACCGGGGGCTGGGTTCGTAGTGACCAGCGCCGCTGCCAGTCCAGGCGAGGCTTGAAGAAAACGGCAGCGATTAGCAATGGTCATCTTTACAAAGCCCCCGTTGTTCGTGACGAACATGGCTATTGATACCGATCAACGGATGAACGCAGTGGTGGACGTTAGTGCCGACGACAATCAGAACTCAATCCGATCTCCTTGCCGCGCCGAAACTGAATCATTCCAATACGTGCGGAGTGTCTAAAATCTG
>JAYVOX010000279.1:0-7139 GCA_043757695.1 Schlesneria sp. | reverse complement strand
TTCAGTAGCCACCTTCGCCAGAAGGTGGTTGTTCGCTCCCCTCCACGCTCTGGCGAGCGTGGCTACAACACTGCAAACCAACTCTCCAAGTGCTCTAAATCTCGACAGCGGCTTCTGGGCGGATACTCAAGATGGGCGTGAGGGTCCGAGCCTCTGCGTTCATCCGTGTTCCGGCCCTACCATCCGTGCGATCCTCTGTTCTCGATTTGGGACTACTGGCGAAGCCCGGACCAGCGAGACCAACCCCAGCCACCACCGGATTGCGGGCACCGCCTGCTCAACCTCAACAGGAACGTTGCTCATGAGAATTGTCCGACACTTTTCCCTTGTCGTTCTCTTCATCCTGCTCGGTTGGGTAGCCCCACTGACGACGGTCGTGGCGGCCGACTTACTGCAAGTCGGCGTGGCCGAGACGGACATCACGCCGCCCGTCGGATTCCCGATGGCGGGCTACTACCACGAGCGATTGGCCGACGGCACGATTGATCCGCTCAAAGCGAAGGCGATCGTCTTTCGCGACGTCCGCGCCCACAACAACGCGAGCAGTGAGACCAGCGCGGCCCTCGTTGTCTGCGACTTGATCGGCATCGCCACCGACCTCTCAAAGGCGATCCGTCAACGAGCGTCGGAGAAGACGGGCATCCCGGTTTCAAACATCGTGATCTCGGCCACCCATTCTCACACCGCTCCCGACTACATGAAGGAGCTGTACCTGAAGCTTGGTCGCGAGAACCAACAACCGTTGCGAGCCGCTTACATCGAGCAACTCATCAGCGGCCCCGTGGACGCGATCGTGAAGGCCCACGCCACCGCCAAGCCCGTGACGTTGGAATGCGGTTCGGCGACGCAGGCGATTCCCGTCTCATTCAACCGCCGCTCGGTGATGCGTGATGGCAGCGTCCGAACGTGGATGAGTCACGATCATCCCGATGTCGTCCGCGCGGCGGGGCCGATTGATCCCGAAATTTCGCTGCTCATCGTGCGCGACAACACGGGCAAACCGCTCGGCGTTCTCAGTAACTTCGCCCTGCATCTCGATACCGTCGGCGGCATGAAGTGGAGTGCCGACTACCCGTACTTCATCGAGCAGACGCTGCGAAAGGGCGTCGGTTCGGACGTGATCTCGCTCTTCGGGACGGGTTGCTGCGGAGACATCAATCACGCCAACCCGCGCAGCAAAGTTCGCAACAAAGCGGACTTCATCGGCAACGCGATTGGTGACTCCATTCAATCTCAACTCGGCCAACTGAAGCGGCTCGAACAGACGGACCTCGCCGTCAAGTCGCGCGTCGTCTCGCTACCGCTGCAAGATGCGACTCGGGATGAAGTCGCCAATTCCATCAAGGTCTTGGACTTGGCCGCTCGCAAACAGCCGGTCGAATTTCTCGATCACGTCACCGCGTACAAGAAGCTGATGCTCGATCACTTCCGCCATCGCGAGCCTCATGCCAACGCGCTCGATCACATCACGTGGGGACTCAGCCGTTCACTGGCCGGTGTCGGCGAGACGCTCCCCGTGGAAGTCACCGTAATGACGCTCGGCCACGATGTCGCCATCGTCTGTCTTCCCGGTGAAGTCTTCGTCGAACTGGGCCTCGCCATCAAACAAGGCTCACCGTTTCGGACCACACTGGTCATCGAACTCTCGAACTGTGTTGAGACCATCTACGTTCCGAACCGCGCGGCCTATGCGGGAGGGAGCTACGAAGTCACGAACTCCGCCCTGCTGCCGGGCGGTGGTGAGCTGCTCGTCGAAACGGCCCTCAGCCTGTTGCGCGAAGCGGCGACCGGTGCCGCGAGCCAACCTGCGGTCCCACCACAAAAATGACGTGGCCTGTGTGAGACGCGGCGTTCCGATCAGAGTGCTTTCGTTCGCGCGATGAAGGTCATTCATCGAGTTCCGCGTGATGGCTTGGACTCGCTCTGTTCCGACAGCGCCTCGTAGAACTGCTTCACCAAGTGTTCGTACTTCGGCAGCATCCGTTCGCCGTAGGTGTTGAGCATGTCCTGTCGCAGATGGAGTGGCAGGTGGCCCCAGACATCGATCTCCAACTTTTTCTTGCGAGCCGCTTCGGCAGCCGCTTTGCGTTCGTTGTCGGTTCGTTCATCCGAACCTTCCGCGTCCTTGCGCTCCTTGCCACCTTGCTCGCCGCCGTTGCCTTGGGCCTGCTGTTTCGGAGTTCCTCCCTGCGGCGGGCCTTTGCCGCCGCGACCACCGGCGCGCTGCTGACGACTGGTCCCGCCACCGCCCGACTTGGATGAGCCGCCGCCGGAACTGCTTCCTCCGCCGCCGCCCCCGCCCCCATTGGGCGGCGGGTTTTGAAGCTGCTTGATGAGTTCATCGAGATCGCGGATGACCTGCTCTTGAATCTTGGTCGTGTCGTCGCCGGTCTCTTTGCCATCGAGTTTCTCGCTCGCCGAACGCATCCCCTTCGCAACGCGGTCGAACTTGTCTTCCTTCTGCTCCGGCTTCGGCTGGCCCGGATTGTCGTCCACTTCCTTGAGCAGTTCCTTCGAGAGCTTGTCGAGGAGCGAAGGCTCCTTCGGTGGGTCGGCCTTGGTCGGCGGTTCGTCATCGGCGGGTGAGATGCCACGCAGCGCGAAGACCATCACGACAACCAGCCACATCAATCGACAGGGACTACTCAAGCCGAAATCATCCATGAAATGTTTAGCCCCAACGCCAACGGCGTGGGAGCGAATGGGAGTCAACCGTGGATTGGCTCGCACGCCGCTGGCGTTGCGGCTAAACGTGAATGTCTCACGGATGACACAGCAAAGCATGTTTGACTTCATTCGCTCTTCCCCTTACGCGGTTTCTCGCCATCCAAGAGCTTGTCCAAGTCGAGCGGCTTGTCCAAATCAAGCGACTTCTCTTTGGAATCGCCCGGCTTCTCATCACCCTTCGCGCCTTCGGGCTTCGGTTGGGGATCGTCGTCTTTGTCGGGTTGGCTTTGCAGAAACTTGACGACCATGTTGCGAGTCAACTCGGCCAGCTCGTCCTGTTCGAGGGCGAGTTGATCCAGTTCCGCAGCCGCTTCCGGCGGCAGCTTTCCTTCCTTGTCTCGCAAATCATTGAGCAGTCGAGTTCGTTCGAGATATTCCTCTTGCAGCAGCTTGAGCATTTTCAGTTGGGCGATCTGCGGCAGGGCCTCGCCCGGCGGACCGGCTTGTTCCGGCTTCGGCTTCTCGTCATCGAGTTGCTGCTCGAGAGGCATCGGCGGCGGCTCGGCCTTGCTCTGATCCGGCTTCACCTCCTGTTTGAGGACCGCGAGCAGGCTTTCGATTTTCTTGGCGGCGTCGCGTTCGAGGGCCTGCGTCGGGGCATCGGTCTGCTTTTCACTGAGTCGATCGGCTGCGAGCTTCAGGCTGCGCGATGTCCTGCGGAGTACCAGTGAAAACACCTCGGCCACGGTCAATGCCTTTTCCATCCGTTCGGCTTCGGTCTGCAATGCTCGTTCTGTCTCGGCGAGATCACGCAGCGATTTGAGCTGGGCTCGGCTGAGGCTCCCCTTCGCCAGACGTTCGGCCTCCAACCGCTCGGTCTCGGTAATGACCGATTGCTGTCGCGCGAGCAACGCCTTCAACTCGTCCTCGATCTTCTCAAGCTGTTCGACCGCCAGCTTCTCCTGCGCGATCCGTTTCTCCAGCGCGAGGTCTCGTTCGACCTGCTCGATGTCGTCCACCACCTCCTGCATTTCGGCGGCGGCTTCGTCGGCCTGGTCGGGGTCTTGCAGTTGCTCGTTGATTTTGTCGAGCCGCTCCTTTGCGCGAGCCGCCGCGTCGGCGGGATGATGCAGTTGCAGTCGCTCCAGTTTGCGTTCGGCCTGCGCCAGCTTCTCGCCCAGCTTCTGTTGTCGCTGCCGCAGTTGTTCGAGCTGTTCGCGACGCTCGGCCGAATCGGGTTGGCTCGCCTCCTGTTGCGTCTGCTCCATCAGGTCCGTCTGCTCCTTGCGGAGCGTCTCGAACTCCTGCTGCGCCTGCTCGACTTGTTTGATGAGCAACTCGACATCGTCGGTCGGTTCGCGTTTGAGTTGCCGATCCAAATCACGCAGGTCTTGAATCGCCTGTTGCTGCGACTGCGAAGCGGCTCCCATTTTGTTGTCGGCGATGTCGGACGCCGCTTCGCGCAGCTTGCCCGCCGTGCCGTCGTTCGTCAGCTCGTCGCGAGCCTCTTCAAATCGCTCGGCCGCATCGGGATCGCGCGGCTTGAGACTGCCGGCCGTCTGATCGAGTTGTTTGCGGAACTGCTCGACCTGCTCGGCCAGCTTCCTCTGTTTCGCCGCCAGCTTTCCGAGGTCGGCCTTCTCTTGCGGAGAGAGTTCCGCGTTGGACTTGGTCAGAGTCTGTTGCCCGAGGTCCGCCGACTCCTTCTGCACCTGTTCCTGCTCGGTGATGACGGCCTTCAATTCGCGAGAGACATCGCGCCGGTCCCGCCATTCGGCCAGCAAGTCTTGCAACTCTTGCAGGGTCTCGACCGTTTGTTGTTGGCGCGTTTGAGCGTCTTTCAGCGAAGAGGCGAGCGCAGGTTGAGGAGGCAACTTGTCCGTAGGATGGGCACTCTTGCCCGTCCTGTCTTGCTCTGCTGACTCTTTGGGATTGCTCGTCTCTTCAAGCGGACGCGCAGGAGTGCCCATCCTACTGGCTTGCTCTTCGGCCTCTTTCGCCGCCCGAGTCAGCGCACGTTCGATCTCGGGGAACTGGTCGCGACCCAGGCGAGACAATTCCTCGACGACGCGGTCGAGCCGGCGCTGCGTCTCGGCATCGTCGAGTTGGTTGGCCTGAAACTCCTCCTGAAGCTGACGGGCTTGTGACTGCACACCGTCGGCCGGATGAGTCAGCCTCGACGCGGCCTGTCGCTGGTCCAACTCGATCCGCTGCAACTGGTCGAGGTCCTGCGGACGGAGTTCGCCCGCCGTGTCGAGTTGCGTTTGGAGTTCATTCGTCTGCTGTCTCGCTCGTTGTTGCAGCGCGGCGGCGAGTTGAAGGTCTTCGAGCAGTTCGCCGACTCGCCCCGCCAGCTCCTTTTGCTTGTCCTCTTTGGAAACGATCAGGATCGTGCGCGGAGTGCTCCGACCGACGTGGCCATTGGGCGTGAGGTCGTAGTCGTCCGTGGCCTCGGCTCGAAACACGATGCGGCTGCCGGGCTGAAGCTCCATCTCGGCGAGCTTCCACACGTACTCGGGCGTCAGCGAGGTTGTTGGCGTTTCGCTCTCGACATTGACCAACGAGATCGACTTCGCGGTGGCGTCGTCGTTCAGTTGATACGTGAGGCGAACTTCGCGCAGACCGAGGTCGTCCTTGGCGAGCACCTTCACCGTCAGCTCGGCATCGGGCGCGAGTTGGATGTCGGCGACGGGCGACTCGATCACGACCTCGGGAACGAGATCGGCGAGTCCTCGCAGTTCAAAGCGGGGAGCTTCGCGATCTATGAACCCGGCCGTGTCGGTCAACTCGAACCAGTACGCGGTAACGCCCGACTCGGTGATCGCGAACTCCGCCGTGAACGACTGACCGTCCGGGCCGATACTCAACGGAACAGCCGGCTTGTCGCTGATGCGCAGCTTGGCCGACTTCAAAGGCTTGTCGGCGCGTCCCGCAACTTCGATCTTCGTGCCAAGCAGCCCCTGCGCGTGGCCGACTCCCGGCGGGAGCACATCGACGGGTCGCCCCGAATACCTGGGCGGCGCGATGCTGACCTGCAACTCATCGAGCGTCGGAGGCTGTACGACTTCAACGCGGACGAACGACATCATTTCGTCGTCGCCGCCCGTCGCGCGAAATTCGAGCGGCCCGCGCGCGGCGACCCAACTGATGACGGCCGCCTCGTGCGAGCGCCCCTTTTCATCGCGAATCGTAGTTTGACGGAGAGCTTCGCGCGTCGATTCGGCTTCGTTACCGAGGCGATGCTCGAACCAGACTCGCTCGGGCAGGCGGCCTCGTTCGTTGATGACGTAGAACTCCAGCGTGTCGCCCCGTGCAATCAGCAGCGGCTGGTCGGGAGTCTGAACCACCGGCGACAGGTCGGGTCGCACGAGTCGCAACTCAAACTGACGCGGCCACGGCACCTCGGCAAATGGAAACATCAGCCGCTTCACCGACGTGGCGGCTTCCAACGGATGCAGCACCACGACGGTGGCCACGATCGCCATCAAGATCGAACCGGCAATCGTCACGCGATGAATGGCCTTCGTCTCGACGATGTCGCCCGGTTCGATCTTCTCCAGATCGCGAAGGGCTTCTCCCACGACGGCCCGTTGAAGTTCGGGCGATCCGGATTTCGCATCGAGTTTGTGTTGCAGGAACTCAACCGCGCTGAGGACTCGACTTTGGAGGCCGGGGAAGCGGCGTTCAATTCGTGAGGCGAGGAACGTCGTGCCCAGCGGCTGCCTGAGCGGCGAGATCAGTTGTCGCCACAGCATCGCCCCCGAACCGGCCAGCAGTGCGAGACCGATCACCAACCGCAGGCCGGAATCGTCGAAGTGGATCAGCCAGTCGAGCAGCCCCGAAACGAGCAGTCCGCCAAACAACACGAGCACCGTCCACGACAGCCCCGACACCCACGTCAACAACCGCACGCGACCGCGCAGGTCCGACAGATGTTCGGCAACGATGATCTCTTCGCGGGACTGATGACGATCCGGCCGCATGGCGGTTCCTCTTTCGTGGGGTCGTAGGTATTCAGCCTGCCAATCCTTGCCGCTCTTGGTTCACGGGCAGATTGGCACTCTCCCGACCCCACGAGCCGCCGGATTCTACTCGTCGTCTGAGATGAACGATATCATCCGCCGCGAACCCTGCCGCACCCCCCGAGAGACTGACTCCGTGACCGCCACGAACAACTTTGCCGACACGATGACTCCACTGCGTGAGGCGTTACTCCACTACTGGGGCTACGATTCATTTCGGCCGTTGCAGGCGGAGGCGATGCGAGCGGTGGTCGAGCATCGCGACTCGGTTGTCGTGCTGCCGACGGGCGGCGGGAAGTCGATCTGTTTTCAGGCTCCCGCCGTGACGATGCCGGGGCTGGCGGTTGTGGTTTCGCCGCTGATCTCGCTGATGAAGGATCAGGTCGATGCGCTGATCGAATGCGGGATTCCCGCAGCGGGTGTGAACAGTTCGCTGCCGCCGCGTGAACT
>JAYVOX010000278.1:0-26714 GCA_043757695.1 Schlesneria sp. | reverse complement strand
AACTGGTATCTGAATGGCTTCACGAAGCTCCAGTTCAACTACGTCCGCGCGATGCTCGATCACCCGACGATCGGCAACAGCCACGCCGACATCGTCGGGATGCGTTGCCAAGTCGATTTCTGATCGCTCGCTCCGCCCGTTAGAAACGTGAGCAGTGGGTTGGCCGTGGCTGGACCGAAGGGAAGCCACAGTCAACGCCCACAAGCTTGAGATTCCGGGGCTTCGCGAAACCGCTCCAGCCCCGGCCACTCCGCTGGCGAATGAGCAATCAACACGACGAGACTGGGGGCGGCGAAGACCCCAGCCACCCAGCCGCTCCGCAGCCGGCGAGACGGCCCCCCCACACGGCCTGTGCCTGATCCGAGTTGACTACGACGAGTCACCCGCGCTCACCTCACATTGAAGACCCCTTGCCCGCCCCCACCACGGATGTGTGGCGGAGACGCACGCGGCCACTGGCGAGGGACTTCGCTCGCCAGTGTTCCTCGATCGCACTGGCGGCCCAAAGCCGCCGCCAGTGGCACCCGGCGCAATGCTCGACACCAGCCACCCCGCCCAGCGATTACAACGCATTGAGTAGTTGCAGCGCGGCATCAACGTTTTCGTCAACGCGATCTGCGATACGTTGTGCGAGCTTGAATAGTTCGCCCGCCAGCGTCCGCACGATGCCAGAATCAAAACCCGCATTCCGTCGAACAAGAGACGGCTGACGAACTGTGAAGAGAACCTTTCCGTTGGAATCCGTTACTGTCAATAACACATCCTCTGCATCGACATCGTCAACCTCAAAGAACGTAGAGATCTGCTGACCGCTGAGCGTCTTTGGACTATTCTGGTCTGGCGGAAGAAGGCTCAACCGATACGTTTGAATTCCTTTCACTGCCGAAACGTACGTGTTCGGCTGTGATGTCGCCGTCCATGAAAGTTTTCCCGCTTTTGTCTTGTCGATCAGGGTCGTAATGACGGCCGAATAATCCGGATTTTTGGAGAGGTCAATTGTCATTGCTTTGCTCCGTAAGTTCCCTGCCAAGCGTTGCGGCTACGATACTCAACGCTTCTGCAATCTCACCGAACGCCGACTGTAGTCGAACCGACCGGTTTTCAGCCTTCAGTGTTGTGTTGAACGCAGTTTTGCTTAGATCCTTTAGCTGTTCGCGGGCCTCATCCAGTCGCGCAAGCGAAATGTCGTCGAGCACTTCTACGGCCTCCGTTTTGAACCCGACGACCGCAGCTCTCAAACGATTGCATTTCGCTGCTAACAAACTCGGTGTATCGACGAGCAATTGGAGATCCTGAAACTCCATCTGCAACTCTTGGAGCCGATCATGCCTCGCTAACTGCATTGCGGCGTTGCGTGCCTCGCGAGCAGCAAGTGTTGCTGCCTTAGCTCTTCGAGCTGCCAAAGTACTCTGCCACGCAGAAACGACTCCCATCAACAACCCAATCACACCGAACACCAAGTTTATCCACAGCCATGCTGGATCATCGGGTTTCATCCAGTTGATGGCTGCTACGACCATTCTTCGGCCCCGATCAACAGTCCGTTCTCAAAACCACGCTCAGAAGTCTATTCGGCCTCTCCGCCATCGGCAATTGGCTAATCGTCGCCGCCGGTGTCGAGGACCGCGAGGAACGCCTTCTGTGGGATTTCGACGGCACCGAATTGCTTCATCCGCTTCTTGCCTTCCTTTTGCTTTTCGAGCAGTTTTCGCTTACGAGAAATGTCGCCGCCGTAGCACTTGGCGGTCACGTCCTTTCTCACGGCCGAGATCGTTTCGCGGGCGATGATTCTCGCGCTGAGAGCGGCCTGGATCGGGATCTCAAACTGGTGGCGGGAAATCTGCTCCTTGAGCTTCTTGCAGAGCTGGCGGCCGCGACGTTCGGCTTGCGAGCGGTGGACGATGCAGGCGAGGGCATCGACCTTCTCGCCCTTCACGAGGACATCCATCTTGACGAGGTCGGCCGCGCGGAAGCCGATCACTTCGTAGTCCATCGTCCCGTAGCCGGCGGTGATGCTCTTCAACTTGTCGTACATGTCGAACACGATTTCAGCGAGCGGCAGTTCATAGACAAGCTGTGCGCGGTTGGGGCCGAGGTAATCGGTCGTCTTGTAGACGCCGCGCCGGTCGGCACTCAATTGCATGATCGCGCCGATGCGGTCGGTCGGCAGGATGAAGTTCACCTTGGCAATCGGCTCGCGGAACTCTTGGATCTGTCCGGTGTCGGGGACATCCTGCGGGCTGTCGATCCGCACGACCTCACCCGTGTTCTTGAGCAGTTCATACGTGACGTTCGGGGCCGTCTGAATGAGATCGACGTTGGCTTCCTGCTCCAGCCGCTGCTGGATGATTTCCATGTGCAGCATCCCGAGGAAGCCGCAGCGGAACCCGAAGCCAAGCGCTTCGGAGGTGTCTGGCTCGAACGAGAAGCTGGCGTCGTTGAGGCTCATGCGCATGAGTTCTTCGCGCAGGTTCTCGAAGTCGGTGGCGTCGAGCGGGTACATGCCGCAGAAGACCATCTGTTGCGGGACGGCGTAGCCCGGCAAGGCGACGGGGGCACGATTGTGGAACTCGGTGACGGTGTCGCCAACATGGACGTTACCGAGGATTTTGATCCCACCGATGATGTAACCGACCTGACCGGGGCCAAGGTTATCGCACGGAACCATGTTCGGGCGGAACTGGCCGAGTTCCAGGATTTCGTGAGCCGTCCCGGCCTTCATGAACAGGACTTTCTGCCCTTTGCGGACGGTGCCCTCTTTCACGCGGATGTAGGTGATGACGCCGCGATAGTGGTCGAACTTGCTGTCGAAGACGAGCGCCCGCAACGGGTCGGTCGGGTTGCCCTGCGGGGCCGGGACTCGTTTGATGATCGCCTCAAAGCACTCTTCGATCCCGATCCCCGCCTTGCCGCTGACCTTCACGCAATCGGTCGTGTCCAGCCCGACGACGGTCTCGATCTCTTCGAGGACTTCATCGACACGGATGATCGGCAGGTCGATCTTGTTGAGGACCGGAATGACTTCGAGGTTTCCGTTGATCGCCGCGTAGGCATTGGCGACCGTCTGAGCCTGCACACCTTGGAAGGCATCGACGAGAAGGAGTGCTCCCTCACACGCGGCCAAACTGCGCGAGACTTCGTAGTGGAAATCGACGTGGCCGGGAGTGTCGATCAGATTCAACTCGTACTGCTGGCCGTCCAGCGTGTAGTTGATGGCGACGGCCCGCGCCTTGACGGTGATGCCGCGTTCGCGTTCGACCGCCAAGTCGTCGAGGATTTGGTCGCGAAACTCGCGCAGCGTGATCGCACCGCTCTTCAGCAGCAGTTGATCGGCAAGTGTGCTCTTACCGTGGTCGATATGGGCGATGATGGAGAAGTTGCGGATGAAGCGTTGGTCAAACATAAGGCGACGGGGGAGGCTTTCACGAGGAAGCGGCGGTGGCCAATTGCGGTCGCATCGGTAAACGGGGCCGCGAGGCGGGCGGATTCTATAGGGAAGGTGCGATGCTCGGAAGAGTGTTGTCGGAGGGAGGCGGTGGCGATTCATCGACCAATTTTGGAAGTCAGTTCGGCAAGGTAGCCCTGTCGCTCCGCGACAGGCGGCGCGTCGCGGAGTGAGTGTTCGAGGGCGAGTTGGCGTCGAACACGATCCAACGTCTCAATTGCGATCTCGCTACCTGTCGCGGAGCGACAGGGCTACCTTGCCGAACAGACATGGTCACATTGCTAGGGGGAAGCCACCTACTGGCTGCTCGCATTTTGAAGGTGGGCCGCGTCCGTCCGCGTTGCGTTGCCCACGCGGTTAAACGAGCGGAATCGGATAATTTCACGTTGCTTCACGAAGGAGGCACGTCCGAAGAGGCGGCGTCGGCGGGCAAGCTCTTCTGGTGCTTCCATTCGTTGTGACGGGATCGCATCTGCATCAGTTCGATCCCGAGCGAAAAGGCCATCGCGAAGTAGATGTAGCCTTTGTCGATTTCCTGATGAAACCCTTCCGCCACCAGCAGCACGCCGATCAGCAGTAGGAACGACAGTGCGAGCAGTTTGATCGCGGGGTTGTGATCGACGAATCGGACGATGGCTCCCGAGAAGACCAGCATCACGCCGACAGCGATGAGAACCGCCGCGATCATAATCGGCACCTGCTTGCTCATCCCGACCGCCGTGATGACCGAATCGAGCGAGAAGACGACATCCATGATGGTCACTTGGATGAGCATGGCCTTGAGAGTGGAGACTCGCGGGGAGCTGTGTTGTTCTTCTTCGTGGTCCCCTTCGACTTTGTGATGGATTTCCACAGTGGCTTGTCGAATGAGAAACAGTCCGCCGGTGATGACGACCAAATCTTTCCACGTGAACTCGTGGCCGAGCAGCGTGCCGATCGGGGTCTTCAACTGCGTGACCCAACCGATGGCGAACAGCAGCATGATGCGCGAGACCACCGCGAGCAGCAGCCCCAGCCTGCGTCCTTGATCACGTTGTTCGACGGGAAGATGCCCCGCTTGAATCGCAATGAAGATAATGTTGTCGATCCCCAACACGACTTCGAGTGCCGTGAGAGTCAGGAGTGCGATCAGGCATTCGACGGTGAGGTATTCAGTCATGGAGTGGCCTCAATTGTCAGCGTCTTTTGAACCGCCCGTTGGGCTTCGACCTCTTTCCACAGTGGGCCGTAAATCTCTTTGTCGAAGGGAGGGCAGCCGGTGGCGTATTGGCCGAGCGGGTGGTCTTTCGCCCGCATCAGGTTCGTGCAGTACGAGAACGTGCGACAGATCAGTTTGCGGTTCATCGAGCCCTGTTCTTGCAGGTGCTTGGCGAAGTCGGGGTGTGAGAGGGTGGCTCGCCCGAGACCGACGATCGCGCAGTGTCCGTTGCGAACGTTCCCCGCGCCCGCCTGCATCGCAAAGTCTTGCAGCCAACTGTAGCCGCTGCCGATGACGGGCAGTTCCGGCACGGCGGCCTGAATGGCGGCGGTCGCTTGGAAGTGGCGCAGGACTCCAATCAACGGATGTTCGGGCGCGTGATAGCCATCGACCGGCGGGAACTCGGCAGGACGAACGACGTGCGAGTTGGCGTACGGGTTTCCCAGCGTCACGTTGATCGCGGAAACGCCCCAATCACGCAACCACTGCGCGAGTTGCAGCGGCTCCGTCAGGTCGAGTTTCAAGTGGTCGAGCGGATCGACACCGAAGGCGGCTTGCAGTGGCAGCGTGTGCGGAACGGGAACGCCGATCCCCGCGAGCAACTCTGCGTCGGTGTCGCTGGGCAGCGCAGGTCGCTGCGATTCGGGCAGTCGGTCGCGACGGACATACGGGATGCCGTCGTACACGTTCAGCCGCGTGACGATCGTAAGCGACGGCAGTTCCGCACGGATGCGACCGATGACGTTGCGAACCAGTCGTGTGCGGTTCTCCAAACTGCCGCCGTATTCGCCCTCACGCTGTTTCGACGCGAGTAACTCCGAGAGCAGATACCGATGGCACTGCTTGATGTCGATGAAGTCGCAGCCGATCTTGGCGGCGAGTCGCGCGGCGGCGAGGTACTGGTCTTCGATCCGCTTCAGGTCATCGTCAGTCAGCAGCGGAAATGATTCGTCAATGACTTTGCCAGTCGATTTGTCGATTGTGAGGGGATCGAGGATCGGATCGTGCGTCGCCAATTGAGGGCGGCGATAACTGAACCGTCCCGAGTGCGTGAGTTGCAAGCCGATCGCCAAACCGGCGTCGGTCCCGAGTGAGTCTCGATGCGCCTGGCGACAGCCGTTGAGCATCTCTTCTAACGCTGAGGCCGTTCCGTCGTGCAGCCAAAGTTGGCGCGGGTTCATCCGCGCGGCCTCGTCGATGGCTGTTGCTTCGCCCCAGATCAGCTTGGCTCCCCCCGTACCGAAGCGGCGGTAGCGGCGATAGGTCAGTTCATCGGGACTGCCATCGAGCGTGCCGTCACACCCTTCCATTGGCTGCACGCACAGCCGGTTTCCAAGGCTGAGCGTGCCCATCTGACAGGGCGCGAACAGGGGTGAAAAGTCGCTCGACAGAGAGAGCGTCGAACCGTGTTCTGCGGCGTCTGCAACCAGCTCATCCGGCGATTTGTATTTGAAGTAGCGTGCCATGCCCGTCCGTTCACGCGGAGTCTGATTCGTGAGGGCGAGGAGTATAGGGACGAGCGTTCGGGCACGGTAGCGGTTGAAGAGTCGGGAATCTCCGCAAGGTAGCCCTGTCGCTCCGCGACAGGTGGCGAGATCGCAAATGAGACGTTGGATCGCGTTCGACGCCGACTCGTCATCGAACACTCACTTTGCCCTTGAGCACTCAATCCGCGATGCGCTTCCTGTCGCGGAGAGACAGGGCTACCTTGCCGAAGTGACTCTCGGACTCGTCGCGCTGTTGGGGACAACCAATCAGACGACTGCACCCGAATGCCTCAGCACGGCAGTGACTTGGTTGAGAACCGGCTCGCAAGTAGTCAGACTCTGCGCCCCTTCGTTGGTCAGACCGCCGCCCTCAGAAATGTTGAATACGAATCATGTCTGCGAAGCCCGGTTCCATTGTGACTCCTGTGCTCAAGACGACGCTCTATGACCGGGCGAGTTCGTGGTCGTTGGTGTTGTTCGCCGCGATCGGCCTGGTCTGCTTGGGGGTCGTCTCGAAGTGGCTTTCCGATCGACTTCCTCCACCACCCGAAGGGGTGACGATGGAGTTGGTGGAGTTACCCGGTGGGTACGAAGATGGGACTCCCGGCGAAACGTTGCGAGTCGATTCACCCTTGCCCGAGGTGCGGGATGCGGCTCCCGTCGAAGAGGTCTCGGATCGTGTTGAAATCGCCGAAGCGCTCTCCACGGTGGCGGAGGCTGCGGAATCGGGCGTGGGCCTCGCGGTCGCTTCGGATCAGTCACAGCCTCAGTTCGATACCGGGATTGATAACAAGGGCCGGCCAGGGAGCGCGAAGGGAACGGGCCGGAAGGGACTCGGCGTCGGCGGCGGGACCGGTGGCTTTCCGCGCGAGCAACGCTGGTTCGTTCGCTTCGGAGACAAGGCGGGTCTGGATGAATACGCCAAGCAACTTGGCTTCTTCGGTGTCGAGTTGGGGGCGCTGCTGCCCGATGGTCGGCTCGCCTACATGTCCAAGTTGAACCAGCCCGTTCCCGAGGTTCGTTACGTAAAGACCGGCAAGGATGAACAGCGACTCTATATGACGTGGCAAGGTGGTGATCGTCGCGGTGCCGACGTGGACCTCTTCAAGCGAGCGAACCTCGACATCGGGCCGGATACGACCATCTTCCACTTCTATTCCAAAGTGACCGAGTCCAAGCTGGCTCAACTCGAACGCGACTACAAGAACAAACCGGTGGGCGTGATTCGTCGCACGTATTTCGTCGTCGAAGTGGTGGCCGGTGGCTACCAGTTTGCCGTCACACGCCAGACGTATTTTCAGTGAGTTGTTAATTGAACACGAGACCGAGTCCTCGCGCGGAGCCGATTGAGAACCGCATCATGGCTCTGTAGCATCCCCCCGCATTCATTCATGTCCCTGATCGTTGGCCAAGGAACGGCGCAGCAATATCTGGCGTAGTTGAAGTCGTGAGACTTCAGTCCGAACCACCACTTATTGATGCGCCAGTCCTAAGGAGTTGAGATGCACACGACTGAACTCGTTAAGTGGCTGGAGAAGTTTAGCTACGGCTTCCTTGCCCTCAATTTTTTGTGGGGGATGTACTGCGTGATTCTGAACTGGCGGCGGTTGTCGCAGCTTCGATTTCGTTCGGTCGAGGCCGAGGCGGCGTTTCTCGATGAATTGCAGGGGCATCTGCAAAAACGCGACTACGACTCTGCGGTCAAACAGTGCGACTTCGACTTTCGCGCCCTGCCCCGCCTCGTGCTGCTCTTGATCGCCAATCGTGGGCAGGAGTTTCATCAACTCCGTCAGCGCGTCTCGACCTCGATGCAGCGCGACATCCTGGCGGACCTCGAATACCGCGTCAGTTGGATCGTCACCGTCATCAAGAACGGGCCGCTGCTCGGTCTGTTCGGAACGGTGCTGGGGATGATGGCCGCGTTCGGGCGGATCGGGACTGGCGAGAAGATTCAGCCGTCGCAGATCGCTGACGAAATCAGTATCGCGCTGATCTGTACGGCGATGGGCCTCGGGACGGCCATCCCGCTGGGATACATTCTGTCGAGCATGTCGATTCGGCTGAGACTGCTTCAGGAATCGCTGGCCTCCAGCCTGACGCAGGTTCTCGAACACTTCCGCAACAATCGGTGATTAGCGGTCTGGGAGCAGGTCTCGATCAGCAGGGTGTGTTCCGTAAACTGCACGCACCCTCCCTCATGGCCAGACGGACAGATTGGAAGCGTTCATGACTTCTGCCTCGCACTCGCCGAGCCTCGACGACCCGGATAATCCGTTGGCGGTGCCGCGCCGTGTCGAGGCCGATGCGAATTTCGATGTCACGGCGATGATCGACCTAGTGTTCATGATGAACATCTACTTCCTGGTGACGACGATCGGCGCGTCGATGGGTGAACTGGATCTCCCGGCCGCGAAGCACTGCATCGCGGCGGATCGCGAGACTTCCGTGGTGGTCTCGATCATCGAAGGAGTCGATCGTTCGGCCGGTCAGGTTTACGTGGGAGACGGTCGCGAAGGGGAGCCTTTGGTCGAACGCGAGGAGCAGGAGAAAGCGGTTCGAGCGGCGGTCGAAGAGGGCGTGAGGTCACAGAAAAACACGGTGCTGATTAAGGCCGAGAAGAACGTGCGGCTGCGTGATGTGGCGCGAGTGGCTGCTGCGGCGGCAGGCGTTCCCGGCATGGAACTCAAGCTGGCTGTCATCGAGAAGGAGTAGCTCGCCGTGTCGGTTCGGTTCGCCTGTCCACGCTGCCGCACGAAGCTGAAGGTCGAAGACGATCTGGCGGGCATGGTCGTGGTTTGTCCCGGTTGCGACCGCAAGCTCGATGTCCCGCAGATATCAATCCAGAACAGGCTGGCACCCGCGAAACGGCCGGACGTGACGAGTGAAACGACTCACCCCGACGACGACGAACCACCGCTGGTTAAGCTGTCGCCCTCCATCGACCACGAAGACTTGATCGACATGACGGCGATGGTAGACATCGTGTTCTTCCTGCTGATCTTCTTCCTCGTGACCTCCATGCAGTCGCTCGATTCGGCGATCCCGATGCCCAGCCCCGATCCGCAGAAAGGAGCTGGCCGCGAGCAGAAGACCGACGATCCTGAAAACGACGACGAGTACGTGATCGTCCGCATCGACAAAAACGACGCGATCCAAGTGGATGGGGTCGCGGTCCAAGACGTTGCCGATTTGGTTGCCAAGCTGCGCGAACTCCGCTTCGGTGCGAGGCAGTCCACCAAGATGCTCGTGGTCGGCAATGGAGATGCCTCGCACGGGATGACGGTGGCCGTACTCGACTCGGGCCACGAAGCGGGGATGGAACGTGTGCGACTGGCGATCTCCGATGATGAATGATGAAACAGGAAGAAGGAGTCAGGGGGCAGGGATCAGGAGTCAGCAAGAGCGACCGATCCCCAATCTGATGTCTCCTGTCTCCTGTTCCCTGACTCCTGTTCCCTGACTCCTGTTCCCTGACTCCTGACTCCTGACTCCTGACTCCTGACTCCTGTTCCCTGACTCCTGACTCCTGTTCCCTGACTCCTGACTCCTGTTCCCTGACTCCTGACTCCTGTTCCCTGACTCCTGACTCCCACCATGCCGCTGCTGAAACTTCTGCACACGAACGGTTCCGAGGAAGAGCGCGAGCTGTCGCGCGCTCAGCCGTTGTCGATCGGTCGCCAGTCGTTCAATGACGTGTGCGTGCCAGAAGAGGGCGTGGGCGCGATGCACTGCCGCATCAGTTGGAACAAGACGGCTTTTGAAGTGTCGGCGGCGACGGCCTCGGGGATTGATGTCAACGGAACATCGGTGGCACGCGCCACGCTTCGTTCGGGGGATGTGATTCGCGTTGGCAGTCTCGATCTGGAGTTTGTCGATGCCGCTGAAGTTCTGTCGTTGGCACCGCCGCCGCCGATTCCCGTCGTGAGGCCGGTTGTCTTCTCGGCGGCACCGTCAGTTCCAGTACCACCACCGGTTCGTGCCGAACGATCTGATCGCCGCGAAAAGGGGAAGCCTGCTGCGGAGCCGCCAGCCAAGCCTGTCGAAGATATGTCGCTGTACATGGGGGCGGTCTTCACGGAATCGCAGGCCATGCCCGTCGCGGCGTTTGATGATGAAGACGATGACGAGGCAGAGTTGTCCCCCTCGGCGTTGCCGCGATTGTCCCGGTCTTCCTCCAACGACTCCGGCTCGTCGTTGAAGAAAGAGGACCGCATGTTGGCGGTTCCGACGGGACGGCGTCGGCCGGGTGACCAGGACATCTTCACGTCGCCGCTCGTGATGGGCTTGAGTATCGGCGGCGTGGTGCTGTTGCTCGTGACCGGTATCTTCTGGTTCCTGATGGCGCGCGAGCAGGCGTCGCGGTTGTACGCACGGGCGCAGAGCGAACTGAGCAACGGACAGGCGATTCAAGCCGTCACTTCGTTCGAGACATTTGTGAAGACGTATCCGCGACACACGCTGCGGCGGCAGGTTGATCGCGGGTTGGATGAAGCGCTCGTGAAGAAGGAGACGACGGGAGTGGCTCCGGCGTGGAAGCGCGGTCTCGAACAATTGCAGAAGCTGATCTCGAACCATCGCGCCGAGTCCGACTTCGCCGACATGCACCCGACGCTCGCGAAGCTCTCGGAAGAGATTGCTCTCGGTGCGGCGCAGACCGCCGAAACCGGACGCGAAGCCGAGTTGCTGATCGTCTCGGACGAAGCCCGTTCGCTGATGGAACGCTATGCCGATCCGACCAATCCGCCGACCGCGACGCTCGCCCGAATCAAGGATGCGAAGAGTGCCGCTGAGAAAGCGATCGGCAAGCAGAACACCTTCGATTCGGCGATGGAAGCGGTCGAGACCGCGTTGGCGGACAAGCAGCCGATCGTCGCGCTGGCCGAGCGTGAGAAGCTCGTCCGACGTTTCCCCGATTACGCCAATCAGAAGCGGGTGAAGACGGCGTTGCAGAAGGCGCTCGAACTAGAGCGCTCGGTGATTGCGACCGACGAAACCGAACGTGCGGCTGAAACGAGTGACGACCTGCCGACATTGCCCGCGTCGGCGTTGGGCCTGTTTCACACACGATCGCGCACGGAAGACGTGTCGGTCGGTCGCGTCGCTTATGTGGTGGCGAAGGACTGCTGTTACGCCGTCGATACGGTGACGGGAGAACTCGTCTGGCGACGCATCATCGGCTTGAATGCGCCGTTCTTTCCGGTCACGGCCAATGCGTCGCAGCCGTCGCTGCTGATGTACGACGCGCGGCGGTTATCGTTGATTTGCTGCCAGCCTGCGACGGGCAAGTTGATCTGGCGATTGAAGCTCGACGGGCGACCACGCTCAGCTCCCCTGATCCACGAAGGGCAGGTCTATCTCGGGACCGATGACCGTGCGTTATGTCGAGTCGATCTCGATTCGGGACGACTCACGGCGAAGGTTTCTTTCTCGCAGAACGTCCTCGGTCCACCGGCACTGTCACACGACGGAAGTCATCTGCTGATGGCAGGTGAGTTGGCGATGGTCTATGCGCTGACGATGCGACCGCTCGGCGCGGCGGCGATGACGTTCACAGATCACGCCCGTGGGGCGATCACCGCACCACCCGCTTCGATGGGGAAACTCCTTTTGCTTTGTGAGAACGACAGGGCCGAGAGTACTCGGTTGAGAGTTTGGAACGCCGGGCAACCCGCCGCGCCGCTCGTCGAGTTGAGTGGCGAACACATGGCCAATGCACGCGTGATCGGTGCTGTGCGAGATGCCCCGGTACTGCGTGGCAATCAGTTGGTGGTTCCGTCCAGCAACGAGCATCTCGCGGTCTTCTCGGTGACGGACGAAGCGGGTCGAGAAGGATTGGCTCCTGTCGCGCAATACCGCGTCAAAGAGGGCTACGGCGGGCCGATGTTTGTCGCGCTCGGACCGGATCGTCAGTTCTGGTCGGCCAGTTCGGCGTTCCGTCGGTTTGAGATCGGGGCCGACAGCATTCGCATGGACCAGAACGCTCAAGCGCCGGGGATCGCCTCACAGCCATTGCAGCTTGTCGGCGAGCAGTTCTTCGTGGGACGCAAGGCTCCGTTTCACGAGGCGACGATTTTCTCAGCGGTCGATCGCGATCGAATGCTCAGCCCGTGGCGAACGGTGTTGGGGGCAGAGCCATTGGAAGTAACGGCCGCTCGTGGCGCAGGGGGGTTGGTGTTCGTCAACGAAGCGGGTCAGGCCGTGACGCTCGGTCCGAACCGTTTGAGACAGGGCGGCTTCGATTTGAAAGCGGCGGTGGAACTCGAACTGCCGGTCGGTGTGCAGCAGTCGCTGCTGGCCGCACGCTTGCACGACGGTCGCCTCGCGCTGGCCGCTTCCGGAGAAACGTCGCAGGTGCAGATCGTCGGCACTTCGGGGCAGTTGGAAGCGACGCTTAAGCTGGCCAAAGACGATGTGGTCGAGGCGAACCCGGTGTTGCTCGATGACGGGTTGGTCATTCCCGTGGCCGGACGTTTGAAGTTGTTGCCGCTGGGGGCGGGGAAGAAGGCCGTGCAAGACTGGCTCGCGCCACTCGGAGATCAGGCGAAATCTCGCTGGCGGTTCCTGACGCGACTCGACGGCAACGAACTGATCGCGTGTGACGAAACGGGCTTGATGACGCGCGTGCAATTGCGATCGACCGATGTGCCGCATCTGGCGGGGGCCTCGAAGCTGCAATTAGATCAACCGGTCGATGTCGCGCCCGCGTTGCGGGGGGAGATGCTGTTCGTGGCTGATGGGGCGGGTCTCGTGCAGCACTTCCACGCGCGGTCCTTCGATGTCGATGGTCGGCGTTCATTCGCGGCACCCGTACGCGGAGTGTGGTCTGTCGGTGAGCTGCTGCTTGTCTGGACCGGCGATGACAAGTTACAGGCGGTCTCGTCCGGCAAGGAGTTACCGGAACGCTGGTCACTCTCACTCGAACGTCGTCAGCCCGCCGGATCACCGGTCGAATGGTCCGGCGCGATCTGGGTCGCGTGTCGTGACGGGCTGGTTCTCGCCCTCGACCCGACGACGGGCCAAGAGACGCGGCGAATCGAAGTGCCGCAGGTGTTGAGTCTCGGCCTGCGCGTGGTCGGCCAGGAACTCTTCGCGGTGGCGTGCGACGGCACGATCTATCGGATCGCAGCGGGAGGCCAACCATGAGCGGCGAACGATTCACACAAGACCTTCAACGTAGGATGGGCACTCTTGCCCGTCCGGCTGACTCGATCACAGCAGCGAACGCGAAGCGAGGACGGGCAAGAGTGCCCATCCTACGGATCACGTTAATGCTCTTCATCGCACTCCGCCTGTCGTGTGTGGTTCACGCGCAGACGAGTGACGGGATGCTCGTCAAATACAAAGACATGGTGCTGCCCTCGGGCGAAGACCTGCTGCGCGGCAAGCCGTTCGATTGGATCGTGCTCAAGTCCGATGATGTCGTGGTGGTCGAACCGGTGTCGCCTCGACCCGACCCGGTCGGGCGTCTGACCGCGCGGCACAAGCAGGCGGAAGGGCTTTACAACCGGGCGCTCAAGTACCGCCCCGCGCGGCTGGCGGAAGCCGATCAACTGCTGTCGCGCGATCGTGGTGCCGACCCCGATAAAGTGCGTGCCGCCGCCGACGCTCCCGTGACTGCCGCGCGTCAGAAGGTGCAGGAGTGTCACGCGGCCGCTCAAAAAGTCTCGGTCACGTTGCTCGATGACAGCGTCGATCCCGATTACGTGCTGGAGACGCGGTTCATCAATCTGATCGTCCATTACGAAGACCTCGTGCTGCGGCGTGTCGATCTGCTGATCGCCGAAGGCCGCGTGCCGCTGGCTTACGACCTAATGCTGCTCGTCGGACGCCGGCATCGCGACAACAACCTGCGCATTCGGGAAGAACTCGAAGCGGACGAGCACGCGATCCTCACCGAGGTCACTTCACTGAAGACACGCCGCGACGAACTGCGTGACGAACGCGACAAAATTCAAAAGGCTCCTGCATCCGAACGGAATGCACGCACGAAGAAACGCGAATCGGACATCGCCAACAGCATCGAGTCCCTCACGCGCGAGTCCAAAGAATGGGACGAAGACTTGGCCGCGATTCGCAAGAAGCTGCGGTTCGCTCGGCCGAAAGACTTCCCCAAACCGGACCCCATTCAGAAGGACGACGTGCTGCTGCCGTCGTGGCCGAAGTTCGATGAACTGTATGTCAAACTGATCCGCAAGGACGCCGAACTGCAAGCGGCTCGCAACGACGTGGAGGGAGCGTGGCGACTGCTCGAAGAGATTTGGAAACCGGGGACGACCATCGACGGCTTGTCGGCACAGATGGGGAGCATCGTTGATCGTCAGGTTCGCGGGCTGGTCGAACGCCAAGACTTTCGGCAGGCCCGTCACTATTTGAATCGCCTCGCCGCGTGTGAGTCGGATCACACGGTCGTGCAGAAATGGAAGGTCGCGCTGATCGGGCAGACGAACGCGGGCATCAGTGAGGCGCGGGCCTTGGCTGCGAGCGGCGATGCGTCGGCCGCTGTGATGAGTATCGAACGGGCCGCATGGATCTGGCCCGAGACGCCCGGATTGAAAGAGGCTCACCGCGAATTGACCGAGCGACATCAGGCGCTGCGCGTCGGTGTGTTGCGGTTGCCCGTCACGGCGTCACGCGACCCGTTCCCGTCTGCTGCTGACGAACGTGCCCGACTGTTGATGACGCAGTCGCTGTTTGAGCCGACACGCATTGCGGAGCAAGGGGTCCGCTATCGCTCCTCGTTTTTGGAAGCGTGGGAACCGGCCGATCTGGGTCGCGAGGTCAAGTTCACGCTGAAGCTGAAACGCGCCGACTGGGAATCGCGCGGACTCGTCACTTCGGCAGACATTCAAGCGGAGTTGGCCGCACGACTCGATCCGTCGCAACCGAGCTTCGATGAACGGCTGGCGGGATTCGTCGCAGGCATCTCTGTGCAAAGTCCGTCGGAGTTCACCGTACGCTTTCACCGCTTGCCGCTCCGCCTCGAGTCGCTCTGGCAGTTCTCGGTGGGAGTTCAGCCGGAGTCGTGGTCGCTGCCGGAAGACTGGGTGCGCGGCGACATTTCGCGAGAGGCGATGCTGTCACAAGTAAGTCCGCCCGCTTCAACGAGCGAGCTGAGCAAGATCGAATCAAGTGACCTCGACCGGAATGAGTCCGATCCGGCCGACGCGCTGCGTCCCGAATCCGTTCGTCAGGAATCAACGCGTCCCGTCGCGCCGCTGCTCACGCCGACTGTGGTGCTGCCGCCCGTCGCGGTACCGGTCGCATCAGGAGTGGGACGATTGAGATTTCATCGCGTCTCGACCGATGAGCAACACGCGGTGTTTCGTCGTACACGAGTGCAATCGCCCACCGTGCGTCAGCCACACGTCAACGAAGTGGTGGAGGTGCGCTACGACTCTTGGGAGAAGTCACTCCAAGGATTGCTGCGCGGTGAGGTGACGCTGCTGCCCACGGTGGACTTGCGAGATTTGAAGGGGCTTCAGGACGACGGCCGGTTCTTCGTGATGCAGTACGCCCTGCCGCAGTCTCACTTCCTGATGTTTCAGTCGAAGACCGTCGCGCTGCGTGATGGTCAGTTGCGACGAGCCTTGTTGCACGCGGTTCCGCGCGAACGACTGCTCCGCGACATCGTGTTGAAGGACGCTCCCGCTGCTCACGGGCGACTCGTGACGAGTCCGTTCGCTTCACAAAGTTATGGTTACAACCGACTGCTCAAAGCCCCCGCTTACGATCCGCAACTCGCCGCCGCATTGGCACTGACGGCGAAGAAACAGCTCGGCGGCACACTTCCAACGCTGCGGTTGCTCTGTCCCGCTGATCCCGTTTTGCGCGAGACGGCGCGGGCGATGATCGCGGAATGGAAGCGAGTGGGAATCACGGTGACGTTGGTCGATGAGGCCACACCGGAGGGAACAGGTTCGCGCGAAGATTGGGACATCTGTTATCGCACGGCCCGATTCATCGAGCCGATCTCGGACATCTGGCCACTGCTGACTCTTCAAACCGAAGCCCGGGTCGCCGCCTTGCAACCGCTGCCAGAGCGAACGCGCCGCGTATTGTTGGAACTCGAACGAACCATCGACTGGACGACGGCCAGCACACTGTTGCATCGGTTGCTCGGTGACCTGCTGACCGAGGCACGTTACGTCCCGCTGTGGGAAGTGGACGAATACCTCGTGACACGCAAGAACCTGCTGGGCGTACCGCCTCGCCCGATCCACACCTATGACGAGATCGAACGTTGGACGCTGCAGTCGTGGTATCCGCAAGAGGTGCCGTGATGGAGTGGAGTTCGCCCGCATCTCAAGTAACCCGCCGCGTGAGCGAGGAATGACATCGCGCCGGACTTCCTCGCTCACGCGGCGGGTTACTTGGAACGCCCGACCCCTGATGCGATGACCGATGGAATGCGATGCCCCGCGAGCCGGTTCGAGAGGAGTGATTGAGACGTGAGTCTTGTGAACGATCAACGAAGAACTCGGTCCAGGCCACTGCTGGAGGATGGGCACTCCTGCCCGTCTTGGCAGGGTTCCATCGCGCGTTCACTCGAATGCAGGACGGGCAGGAGTGCCCGTCCTCCGGGTGATCGACGGTCTCAATGTCGTCGCTCGTTGTCGTTGTTGCTGGTCGGGCTGACGCTGCTCGTCACGGTTGTTGCCTCGGCCGCAGATCGTCCGGTTGAAGTGCCGTTCGAAGCGCGGCCGTATCGCGTCCGACTGGCAGTAGCGTTCGATGTGCCGCAGCTTTCGGAGGTGGCTCAGCGAGAGTTGCTGCTCGCGACGGAACAGGTGACGCGGCGCTGTGTCGGTGAGATGTGGCAATTGCGTGTGGAGCCGTTGTCGTGGCTGCAGCCGGTCAGTGCGAATGGTCTCGCGCGGCTTAAGGTGACGGAGTTGATCGCGCGTGCGGAGCCGCAGGAGTTGCCTGCGGAGCCGGTTGACGTTTGGTTCGTGGCCGCCGTTCGAGCCAGTCGCCCCGGCTATCGCGTCGAGGTGCGAACGTGGCAACCGGAATTGCAACTCGCACTGGAAGGTGTCGGCGATCAGGTGGTCGATGAGCGCGACGTGCCGCTCGCGATCTTGAAGCTCTGTTGGAAGACGTTTCGGCCGGTCGGTGTTGTGGAAGGAGTCGATGGATCGGCTGTTCAGTTCCGGTTGCGTGCGGGATCGCTCGCCGCGCTCGATCCCGATTTCGCGCAGGCTCAACGGAACGATCATTTCCTCGCGTCGATCGCCGTGAAGAACCGTGAGAATCGCGTCGAACGATTGTTTCCGATTCCGTGGACGTACCTCACTGTGACCGAAGTCGATGGTGCGCGAGTGACGGCCGAAGTCGGCAGCGGCCTCCGCTCACCGATCAGTGCCAAGCAGCGCGGACGAAATGAAACGGTGGTTGTCGCCGTGCGACCACAACACGCTGCGACTCGTTTGGAACTCGCCACGCAAACCAAGCCGTCGCTGCCGTTGGTCGCGCATCGGATCGAGCTGCGCAGTTCGCCCTCGATGCCGAACCAGGATGATCCGGTCGCGCGCGCCGAGCAGCTCGTGCAGGAGCTGCTCACCGATCGACGCGGTCTGGTGACGATCGCCACCGATCGCGAACGACCGCTCGTGTGGCTGTTCGCTTACAGCGGACAACACCTGCTGGCGCGAGTCCCGTTCGTTCCCGGTCTCACCGCGCGTGTGAGGCTCGAAGTCCCCGATGACTCCGTGCGACTCGCGGCCGAAGCCGACGTGCAGATGCTCCAAGGTCAACTCGTCGATGCCGTCGCCGTCCGCAACACAGAGATCGGTCTGCTTCGCGCCGCCGGTAAGAAGCAAGATTGGAAAGAACAAGAGGCTCGCTTGGCAGGGCTAGCCAAGCTGGAAGATGCCCAATCGTTCCTCGACCGTCTCGCCGCCGTCCGCGTTCCCGCTGTGAACGCGGCGAAGGCTCGCAAAGACCGTGTGGCCGAAGTGCGTGTCAGTCGTCTCTGCGACGATATGGCCGCGCTGATCAAGCAGTACCTGAGCGAAGACCGCATCAAGCAACTGCAAGAGGAAGCGACGGAGCTGAGGAAGAGCGCGGCGGAGTCAGAAGAAAAGTGAGGGGGAGTCACTGGTCATTTGGGAAAGACCGCAGAGGGTGAAATCTCAAACTTCAACCCCTCAGGGCGTGTTGAAGAACCGTAGGATGGACGCCTCGTCCGTCCGTTTCCAATTGCTTTTCGCTCGGACGAGGCGTCCAAGCTACGTTTTTCAACAGGCTGCTAAGGGCTCGCGCAGGAATAACTGGCGTAGCTGAAGTCGTGAGACTTCAGTCCGAACTCTCACGAGTTCGGCGACCACTGCCACGGACTTGATGCGCGAATCCTAATGACGAAACACCTCTTCACTTGCCTCGCGAAACCCGGCACTGTTGTTGACGTAGTGCTGGAAGGTCATGGCGAGACGCTGGCGTTGGGCTTCGCTCAGTTCTTTCAATTGTCGCGCGGGACAGCCCGCCCAAAGCGTGTGTGGTGGAACGTGAGTTCCTTCCATCACGACGGCACCGGCGGCGATGAGTGCTCCGGCCCCGATCACGCAGCGGCTGAGGACCGTGGCGGAGATGCCGATCAATGCGCCG
Source organism: Schlesneria sp. (assembly GCA_043757695.1). GTDB lineage: Bacteria > Planctomycetota > Planctomycetia > Planctomycetales > Planctomycetaceae > Schlesneria. The sequence goes on along the minus strand of JAYVOX010000278.1, from coordinate 7,981 downwards.
TCTCCCACGACGGAGCCGTGAACGATCGCACGGTGCCCGAGCGTGACTCTGTCCCCCAAGATGCAGGGGTATCCGTGATCGACATGCAGGATCGAGCCGTCCTGCACGTTCGTCTCTTCACCGACTTCGATCCACTCGAAGTCGCCGCGCAACACGCAGCCAAACCAAATCGAACTGCGAGCCTTCAAGCGGACTCGTCCCAGCACGATCGCGCCGGGAGCGACGAAGGCGGTCGGATCAATTTCAGGGCGCGAGTGAATCGCTCGCCAATCCCACGGGGTTTGGGGGTACGGGACCGGTGGCTCGGACGCGAGTGAGTCGTTGAGCAACGGCCAATCGCGCAAGAGGGCTTCGCGATCTGCCCGGTCCGCAGCGTGAATCGTGTCGCGGGATGACGTTGGTTCGTGGGCCATGCGGAGGCTCCTCGCGGTTTCGGCCGCATTGCGATGGTCATTCAGATTTTGAATTCGTCGAGTTCGATGGTCGTGGTTTGCAATTCGCCAGCGCGGGTGAAGTTGATGATGACTTTTTCGCCCGGTTGCTTCAGGCCGATCTGCTTCACGAGTGCTTCAAAGTCGGGGACAGCGACGCCATCGAAATCGAGGATCACATCTTCTCTCTGTAGTCCGGCGATGTCACCGGGACCGCCGGGGACTAGGCCACCGATGATGAGGCCATTTTCAGCCGGCTCACCCGAGGGCTGAACTCCCATGAACGCGGGGCCGCGCTCGGCGACAACTCCTGGCAAGTCAGCCTGCAGGCGTTTCAGTGCCTCGGGAGAAATCTTCGCTCCTGCAGGAGCTTTGATGACGTACAGCGCGGATCGCTGTTGGAACCGTCCGGCCGGTTGAAAATCCTCGATACGACGCAGGTATTTGAGTCCCTCGTCCCCGCCCTTCCAGTGGCGGTTGAGCATCGCGGCTTTGATGGGGGGGAGCGGAGCCTGCGGGTCGGGGTCTTCTTCGGCATAGAATCGGATGAGTCCCCCGAGTTTGCGAAATGCGCTCACGGCTCGGCGATGTCGAGTGGCTCCGACAGCGTCGATGGCGGCTTCGGCACGTGACGCGGCTTGAATGTTGTCGCTCAGAATCAGGAGGTCATAGGCGGACTCAACGGCCTCGTAGATTTCTTCGTCGTCGGCCCGATGAAGCTGTCGCAGCAACTCGAACGCGCGAACGGAAGCTTCCGCGCGACCGCTCTGGGCCAGTTGTGCCAACGGGATGACCGCACTGCTGCGCCAGTCGATGATGCGCTGGGCGGCGGTTTCTCGGGTGCGGAAGTCGTCGTGTTCGAGGAGCTTCAAATCTTCGGACAACGCTGCGGGAACATCGCTCGTTGCGCTCGCTGCTGGCGCTGCGGGGGGGGCTTCGATCGGTGTGGCCAACCACACGCTGGCTAGCACGAGCAACAGTTTTCCACACATGGGATGGGCCTCCCGACACGACAGTTTTCCACGGACAAATCGAACCCCTCGCGAATCGTCCCTAGGTGTCTGTCCGGATACCCTACGGAAGGTATGGCCTTCGACTTTCCGGACAGACACCTAGGAACGGGGCCGCAATGACTTCCAGGCATGGGCGGCTCTTTCTCGATCCCCGCCGAGGGGAGGGAATCAGATTGAAACCGGGAATTGATTGCGGTCCAGTTCCTCAGCGGCGAATCGCGAGGTTGGCATCGCTTCGAGGGGCATCGTCTCAGAAAGGTTCTCAGGCGGCTACGCCACCTGTTTGAGGAGACTGAAGGGGGCTGAATCTCGTCTGCGGAATCTCGACACAACCGGCTGTCTCCTCACGGCGTTGCAGAATGCGTCCTTGCCGATATACTCTCGCCCTTCGGTTGATAGAGCAAGCTGGACCGGGGAACGAGATTGCGGGGTTTGTTGATGAACCTCGCCCGTTCCCGGTTGTTTTTTCGGCCCGTACGAAAGGTTGAACCGACTGTGTTGAAGACGCCGGAACCCGTCAATGTTCGCGCGATTTTAAGTACCAAAGGACCGATGACAGCCGAGGAGTTTGCACAGCTTCGCCGTGCGATCGCTTCCGATCAGATCATTCAAGTTCGCCAAGACATCGAATCGTTGCTGCGCGAAGTCGAAGCCGGTGGAGCTGCGGCACACGCCGTTCGAGCCGGAATCGGAGCCTATCTGCTTGCCCAACACACAGTCGCCGAACGGCTGCTATCCGGTGTTGCGGGGGATGGAGTGGCACTCTATGTCATCGGCTTGGCGTACCTCTCCCTCGGTCGGCCGAAAGATGCCGACGCCAAGTTTACTGCAGCCGCCAAGGCTGGCTTCGACACCGTCGAATGCACTCTCAAGCGTGCGGGAACTCTCCGCGAGCGAGGGAAGTTGGACGAGGCCGAAGCGGCGCTGAAGCAGTCCGGTTTGGAGGGTGCCCGTCGAGCGGACTACTCGTACCAGATGGGCTGCATTCTGTCGGATCGAGGCGATACCTACGGCGCGATCGAGTATTTCGAGCGGGCCGTCGATATGGACCCGCATCACTCCCAAGCGTTGTTCCGCTTGGCGGGAGAGAACGCTCTCTACGGCAATGATGAAGAGGCGATTCGGTTGTACGAGCAATCGCTCAGCCGCCCGCCGTTCTACCTCGGCGCACTTCTCAATTTGGGGTTGCTCTACGAAGACAAGAACAACTTCGCTGCGGCGGCGTTCTGTTTCCGTCGCATCCTCGCGTTCGATCCGAATCACGAACGTGCCTTGATGTACATGAAGGACATCGAAGCGACGAGCGAGATGTACTACGACGACGATTCGGCCCGCAATCAGGCTCGTCTCGCTCAGTTGCTCAGCCGTCCTGTCACCGATTTTGAGTTGTCCGTACGCAGCCGCAATTGCCTCGCGGGCATGAACATCATCACGCTGGGCGACCTCACCAAAGTCACCGAGCCAGAATTGCTGGAAGGCAAGAACTTCGGTGAGACATCGCTCGTCGAGATTCGTGAGTTGATGACCGCTCACGGCTTGCAGGTCGGCCAGGAGTTGCAGGCACCGGGGACAAAGGAAACGAGTTGGGGCGGTCCCGTCGGAACCGGACTCATCTCCCCCGACTTGTCGCCGCAGGAGCAGGCGATGCTGGCTCGATCCGTTTCGGACCTCAATCTGTCCGTTCGGGCACGCAAGTGCATGTCGCGTCTCGGAATCACCGCGCTCAGTGAATTGGTTCAGCGCACGCCCGATGAATTGCTCGCCACCAAGAACTTCGGTGTGACCTCGTTGAACGAAATTCGCCAGCAGTTGGGTGAGTTGAATCTCAAGCTGCGAAACGACTGAGAATTCTCAACGAGTTTTTGACTTTCACACGACCCGCGCCGTTTCACGTCGCGGGTCGTGTCGTAGGAAGCGGCTGAGAACTCGGGGACGGCCTTTGAGGGAACGGAGTCCTAAACGTGGTGACGCCGCCAACGAACGAGCCAGACGAACTCGATGTTCAAGCCAACGTTCGGCCCCCGAGAGACTCTGTGATGAACCGTTCCTTGGGAGTTTGGGTGCCCATTGTCTTGGTTATCGGCGCGGTCGCGTTCGTGGTCCGAACGGAACCGATTCCGCACTCCCCTGCCCCGCTTCAAATCGGCGCTCGACTGCCGACTGCAGTTCGCACGCAAATGACGCCGCGTTCGCACGACGTTGCTGTGCAGACTCGACTCGATGAGCCGCAGCCTTCGTCGCAAGCCGCGTCCGATTCGTCGCTCATTCGCGTCAATGTGACGCCCGGTGGGAGCGAGTTTTTGCAGCTTGCCATCAGCGGCCCGTACTCGATCCGCTCGCTCAGTTCGACCAGCGGAACAGCCGCGAAGCGTGCCTCGAACTCATCCCGCGAATTATCACACGGTGATGGCTTGGTGGTGACGCGAGTCGAGCCAACGCAGAGTGGTCTCAAGATTGGGCACTCGACGTTTGCCGTCGAGCGATTGGAAGTTGTCCCGCAAACCCAACCGGCGATCCGCGTGAACGGGCACCTCTATCGTGGCCACGTGCGGCTGTTCAAGCGGACGGACGGAAGAGTCTCGGCTGTGAACGTCCTGCCGATGGAAGAGTACTTGGCGAGCGTGGTCGATTCCGAGATGCCCGCCAGTTTTCACGACGCGGCTCGTCGAGCACAGGCCATCGTCGCGCGGACGTATGCGCGGTATCAGCAGCAGCACGCCGATCCCGCCGCCGTTTACGACCTCTTCAATTCGCAACGGAGCCAGAAGTACCTCGGCGTCGAATACAGGGACTCGAACGGTCGCCGCCTAGCAGGGGAGAGCGTTTCGAGTCGTCGTGCGGTGTCCGACACGCGCAGCATGGTGCTTCAACATCGAGGTCACCTGTTCAGCGCGTACTATTCGGCCGTCTGTGGTGGCAGAACCACCGCAGGGAAGGAACTGTTTGAGGATGCCGCTCCCGTGTTGAAGTCGGTTCCGTGCGAGTGGTGTCGCGAATCGAATTACTTTCGTTGGACGGCCGAAGTCAGCGAGCAGGACGTTCTGCACGGCCTCCGAGATTTGAAGCCGCTTTCGATCCTCGCGTCGATTCAACAGACGGCCGGTCCCGGTGACGGAGTGATCTCACGATTTCAAATCGGGGACGGCCGTAAGAGCCTCGATATCAACGGCGTCCAACTGCGCGAGCGACTTCCCGCAGGAACACTTCGCAGCCCGCACTTCGCTCTGTCACTGAACAAACACGTCGTGAAGGTCGCCGGGCGCGGGCATGGGCACGGCGTCGGTTTGTGTCAGTGGGGAGCCAACGGCCAAGCTCAAGCGGGCAAGTCCTGCTTCGAGATCCTCCGCCATTACTACCCCGGCGCGACATTGGTCGTTGAGGAGTGACCCGAGCGTGCTGATCCCTCGTGCGGCAATGCGGTCTGCTACCGTTACGGTTTGCTTGCCGGAACTCTTCCAAACTGTTGCTCGAACAGCGTCTTGAACGGGTTCTCGACGGGACCGATGGCGGCTTCGTTGACGAGTTGCGGTTGAATCGAGTCCCACCAAGCGTCGTACGATTTCTCTAGCTCCGCGATGACGTTCGCGTGCTGAGCGGCGAGATCGTGTTGCTCACCGGGATCGTTGGTCAGGTCGAACAGTTGCCATTGCTTCTCACCCAGCTTGGCATCGCTGACCAGATGCCAGCGCGGCGTCCGGACGCTGCATTTGGCGAACTTGGACTTGATCGGATCGTCTCCCTTGGGCCAACGACCGAGATGCGTGAACAGCGTGCGATCGGGCCAAGCGGCGCGCGGGTCTTGCAGCAGCGGGACGAGGCTGCGGCCTTCCACTTGAGACTGCACGGTGGCGTTCGGCTTCGCTCCGGCCAGTTCGATGAGTGTAGGCATGAAGTCGATGTGAGCGGTCAGTTGGGGGACATCGTTCGGCGCGAGAGAGCCCGGCCAGCGCCAGAGGGAACTCGCGCGAGTCCCTCCCAACCACGCGGTCCCTTTGCTGCCGCGCATTCCCGCGTTGTGAACCGACACACCCGCCGTGCCGCCGTTGTCGTTCATGAAGATCACGAGCGTGTCACGTTCGAGTCCCCATTCGCTCAACTTGGCGAGGAGTCTGCCGACGTTGTCGTCGATGTTGGCGATCATTCCAAAAAACTTGGCGACATCCTGTGAGTTGTTCTTCTTTGTTGATCCGGTACGTTCGGCAACCAGTCCGGTATAGCGGGCCTCATCCTCGGGTCGCACCTGCAACGGCCCGTGCGGCGCATTGGTCGCGATGTGAGCGTAGAACGGTTGTCGATCCTTGGTGTTGTCGAACCGCTGCCGCTCGATCCACCGCGTGGCCTGATTGAAGAAGACATCCGTGCAATAGCCCTCTGTCTTAACGAACGTCCCGTTGTGCAGGATCGCCGGGTTGAAGTAGGTGTTGCCGGGAGCGTCACCGCAACTGCCGGGGTAAGACTGCCCGATCCCCCCCGCGCCGTGAATGAAGACCTCGTCAAAGCCGCGTCGATTCGGTTGATACTCGGCCTCATCCCCGAGATGCCACTTGCCGAAGATTCCCGTCGCATAGCCCGCCGATTTCAAGACCTCGGGCAGCGTGACGGCCTTCAGAGTCAGACGCTCTCGTTCGAGGATCGTATGCGTCACGCCATTGCGGAACTCATGCCGCCCCGTCAGCAACGCCGACCGCGTCGGAGAACACGTTGGACTGACATGGAAGTCGGTGAACCGCACCCCTTCAGCGTGCAACCGATCAATGTGTGGCGTCTTCAGGATCGGGTTGCCATGACACGACAGATCGCCGTACCCCTGATCGTCCGTCAGAATGAAAATGATGTTCGGCCGCCGTCCCGCGAGCGACTCGGCGGCGTCTGAAGCGGAGTCACTTAAGGCCGCACTGGCCGCGATCACGAAGACGACGAGAGCGAGGAGCGATTTTGAGAAAGCGGCTGGCATGAAAGTCACCTTGTGCTGAAGCTCGATGGACGATATCCGCAGCGACGTTACCAAGTTGCTGTGGCGCGAGCGATCAATTGGCAGTGCAGAGACCCGCAAGGTCTGCCGTCGCCGCTTTGGATTGGCGCATCAACAACTGTCGGGGTTTGGTGAGCCGGGTGCCGTGAGGCCCCGGACTTTTCTGCGCAGAATCCGGGGCCTCACGGCACTCGGCTCACCTCGATCATCAGATTGATGAAGCCAGTTATTGATGTGCCGATCCTTTGGGGAGATATCTTCTCGCCCCTTCATCTCCGAAGGCCACGTGCAGAGGAGATCAGAAGTCGCGAACTTCTTGGTTTTGATTCGTGAAGATTCGTTTGATTCGTGGTTCCGCCTCTTCGCTGAGGTGGTCATCTTTCTCGCGAGTTCATTGCGCCAGTCGCTTGGCTGCCGAGCCACTGAAGCGCCAGAAGAGGCCGGGGTGGACGATGGACTCGCAGATCGTCGGTGCTCAATACCGCCACGAGAGTCCGGCACCGGTGAATGCGAGATCGGCAGCCGCTCGATTGAGTCCAGTTCCCGCGTGGATGTCGAGTTGGACATTCTCGCTGAGGAAGAACACGAAGCCACCGTGAAAATAATACTCAGGCTTCGCGATCAAAGCGCCACTTGGCATGAAACCAATCAGTTCGGTGAACGCACCCACGCGATCCGAAAGATCGTATTCGAGATTGAACGTTTGGATCGCTTCGAGATAAGTGTGTGCCAAGTCATCTCGACGGTTGTTGAACTGTGTGTTGCATTCCAGTTCCAGCAGGTCGTTCAGCTTCCAACTGTAGGCGATGTTCACTCCCGGCAGAACTTGGCCGGAAGAGAATGCTGAGCTACCCGTCGGCGACCGCATCTGGGGAAATACGGCCAGTTCGGGCAACACACCGGCCTGTTCGGCCAACGCCACTTTCGCTCCGAGGTACATGTCGTCCGTGCCCGAAACAGTTCGTGAGCCGGTGTTCGCGCTGGTGTGCTCGACGAGATAATTGGACGCCAATCGAAACTCGAACCATTCCGCAAACAGACCCATGCGCAGCAATGGTTCCGGAAATGAATGTGTCGTCGTGCGGGTTCCGTTCTCACGATCCGAGAATATTGAGTACCCGGTTTCCAGTTGCACGACCCCGAGTCCCACCAGCGAACTGGCTTCGCTGAAATGGGGACGATCCGTCACCAGCCGTGGATCATCCGGGCCATCGTCAACAACTTGCTGACCATTCCAACTGAAGAGCGTCTTGGCTCCTCCTGAACGAGGACTGGCACTTTGCCGTACTGGAGCCTGCGCGACGGCGTGAGCGGGATACATCAGGCAGATAGCAAGCAGAAGTCGCGAAGTCCCAGACATCACCATCGCTCCTCTCGGAAACAACACGAACCCGCCCGCACCTCTCTTACATGAACTTCAGTTAGAGGCTGTCCGAGAAGCCGTCTTTTGGCAACTCACTTGAGAGTTTCCTGACTCTACCGGATTGCAGGTGTGATGTTTTCAAGTGTTTCGAGCCGTCATTATTGCCCCAACGGGCAACGCCATTAACCATTTTCTCAAAGCA
>JAYVOX010000277.1:0-7166 GCA_043757695.1 Schlesneria sp. | reverse complement strand
TTGACGAGGACTTCGTTGGCGCGAGGCTTCGGGATGGGAAGCTCGCCGTACTCGATGACGGACGGAGCACCGGTTTGACGGATAAAGGCGGCTTTCATAAACAGACTCCCGATGCGGTGTGATCGCTGACAGCGCGGGCCGCGAGCAACGAGGTTGCGGCCAATGCGGGAGGGATTGTAGCCACCGCGCGTCGTCGTCGGAATCGACCAACACTGTTGAGCTTCAATCGACGAATTGTCGAATCCGCGACAATGCTCCGAGTGCCGGCTCTCTCCCGTTTTAGACCTCGCGCGGGCTGAAGTGAGACGTAGCTGCACCTCGCCAGAGTGCGGGTGTGACGCTCAAACAGCCCACGTTCTGGCGAAACGTGGCTACATTCAAAAGTCTCATTTGGGCCGCGTGAGGTATAGACGAAAACTTGAATCGTTCTGTCGCTGGACTTAACGCTCACACAACCCGAGCGACCTGACGCGTCAAGCGATCTTCCGCGATGAAAACTCGCCCCAAACTTCACTCCAGCTGTGGCGAATTCGGTTGCGTCAGTTCGGTTGATCGTGCGAAGTCTGCCAGTCGAACGGCGGGCCAGCGCGTCTGAGAAGCCTCGCCGGTTCGCTGCCGATCAAGTCTATCGCCCACACACGACGTGACAGACCGAGATCGACAACACGGAATTCGTTGAGGCCACCCGATGACTGATGGGTCAGCTCACGTCCAGACTGTGGACGACTTGCGCCGTTACGTTCACGACACGCTGTGCCGTCATGAGAATCTCGTGGCGGAACAGTTTGCGTTGCAGGTGATCCCGCTGACGCAGCGCGGCAAAAATTGCGGTTTGCAGTTTATTCTGCGGGGGCCACGGAGTGTCCGGTTGGGTGCCGTCTGGGCCTCGGAACTCAATCAGCTTTACTTCTACGACGCGCGCGGAGAACGCTTCCGAAAAGAACCGCTGCAGCAGTCGATCCGCTCGGTCGATGAAGCCGCCTGACAACGGAGTCCGAGGACCGGAGTTAGGCGAGCGGCATGAGTTCACTTCCCAATACAACCCGAAGCGTGAGCGAGGGAGTCCATTCAGCGACTCCCTCGCTCACGCTTCGGGTTAGTAAATTGTTTCCTGCCGCTCGCCTTGGCAGAGAACACCGTGGTGGACATCGGCCTCCTGACCGCAGACCACTTTTCAATGGGCCAGTAGCTCTTGCACGGGCGAGGAGCGGTACATCGTCTTGACCACCTGGAAGCCGAGGCTGCGATAAATCCTGACCGCCGTGTGATTGCAGGCGGTCACTTCCAGCAGCGCCCGCTTGTGCCCCGCCAGAGCAAACCCTTCGAGGGACTTCAAGACGAGCGCTCGGCCTAGTCCTTGCCCTCGGTGCTCAGGGACGACACCGACATTTTGGATCGAAGCCAGTTGCGCAGACTGGCTCAACCCCTGAATCGTTCCGCAGTCGGTCGGGAGCTGATCGTCACCGCAATAAGAGATCATCCATGTCGCGGTGCTGAGGAACCCGGCTTGTTGGCAAATTTCGCGCATCAATCTCTGGCAACCATAAAAGTCGCCGAGACTCGAAAAGACTTCCGCATCGACCTCGTCGCAAAAGCTGCGCAGTTTGACGATCGCGTGCCGATCCACATCGGCTGCGTTCCACTCGACCCAGTCATAGCCGTCCGGCAAGTGTGCCGGAGGCATCGACGATCGAGTCAGATCGAATTCCATCCGAAAGCGTTTGAAGTATTGCACGGGAGTGTTCATGACAGACGAGTCTAAACTTGGCGCGGCCCGAAATGAGCCGTAGCTGCACCTCGCCAGAGTGCGGGTGCGACGCTCAAATCAAACAGCCCACGTTCTGGCGAAACGTGGCGACATTCATATGTCTCACTTGGGGCCGTGCAAAGTTTACTCGCAACGAGCCAACCCATTCGACGTTACTTCTTTCGCTCGAACTGAAAATCCAACGTTCCTTCGGCGAGCGTGATGCCTTTGATCGCTTCGAGTAGACCGGCTCGATTGGCTTTGTCTGGGGTGAGCTTCGGTTCGGCGGAGAGGGCGAAGACGGTGACGTGATAGGTTTTGAGGCCAGGGCCTTTGGAGCACATGGCGTCGTACTCGCGGCGGTTCTTTCCATTGAGGCCGAGTTGGCCGACCGCCTTCGAGTTCTGCTCCAGCTTCGTCACATTGGCGGGAATGTTGTAGACGACCCAATACGACTTCAGGTCACCAGGGCCGGGAGTGTGCCAAATGTGGAGCGAATAGCTCTTGGTTCCCGCCGGGCCAGCGGTCCAGGCGACGGCAGGGGAAGCACCGTTGCCGTCACAGGAGCAGTCGCTGGAGAGCATCCCCTTCGCATCGACCGAGGAACTCGTCACGGTCAACTGCGGCAGGTTGCTGTTCGGTTTCTGAGACGCATCCGTCGCGCCGCGTCCGGGAGTGGGCGAGTCATTGCGCGGTGGTGGACGATCATCGTTGCGAGGAGGGCGTTCGTCACCACGGGGCGGACGCTGACCATCGCGCGGCGGGTTCTCACCAGGACGCGGCGGAGGTGGACGACGATCATTGCCACCGGGACCGCGACGGCGCGGCGAGTATGTTTCGCGCGTGGTCGTGCCGTTCGTATCGACGAAGACAAACTTCGCGCTGCCGTCTTCTGCCAGCGTGTAGCTGACCGATCCTTTCTTGCCTTTCACGTCGTAGGTCAAGACATAGTTGCCGGGCTTCGTCTCTTGGAAGTCGGTGATCTTCGCGTCTCGCAGCGGACGCAGATCGGGTCGCAGCGGTTCGGCCCGCGGCTGTGGATCGACTTGGTCACCGCGCTCGGTGACTTCGCCATAGAAGCCGCCGTTGAGGTACGGGTACTTTTTCGTCGCGTGATAGTGGTAGTTCCCGTTCGCGTCCTTGTGACCGTTCAGCGAATCGAGGCTCTTCACCGGCGAGCCATCCGGTTCTTCGTAGCCGTAGATCGGATAGCCATCCAGCGCATAGGCGATGGGTTGCCCCTTGCCGATGGTCTTTTCTAGATGAACCGGCGCGATGTGATAGTGGTAGTCGTCAGCTCGACCGCAGTGACCACCGAACTCGTCGAGTTCACCAAACAGGAACGCATCGTCGCCGCGATTGTTGAGCGGGTTGAAGATCGGCACGCCGTTCACGGCGAGTGCAATGGCTCCCCGCAGAAAGTGACCCTTCGTCGATTGCAACTGCTTGGCCGGTACCGGATGCAGCGGGATTTGCCAGGCGTTCTCACCGACATACTTCTGCGGCAACGGCACCTGCTGCTGCCACGCGGTGATCCCGACCATCATTTGATGAGCTGGCAGACCGTTCGATTCGATGTAAAAAAAACGATCATCCCACCGTGTCTTGATCGCCTTGAGTTTGACGAACGCTTCAAACGCCGTCGCCAGCTCGGGGACTTTGCCTGCGGTCGCACGTGGCTTCGCTTGGTCGAGTTGAGCCAACAGCAGCGGCAATTCATCAGCAGCGTATTCGCTCCTGTCGAGCTGATCCTCGACAGATTCGGGGAATGTCTCTGTGACGGAGTTCGCCGTCGAGACGGTCGCCTTTCGATGCGAATGACCGGGATGACCCAAGACGAATGAACTGGACCAAGCGGAGATGAGCATCGTTACAAGTGGCATCATGATTCGGGGCATTGCGAATTCCTAATTGGGATCAAGATCAAGGATCGGCGTAACGAAGAGAGTGTTATACCTCGCGCGGTCACGAATGAGGCCTTGGCGAGCCGCATGCCGTAAGGCTGCGGGTTCTTGATCGCCGCAGAAAACCCGCAGCCTTACGGCATGCGGCTCGCTTAATACGCATCACTCGTGGCCGCGCGAGGTATATCCCCCCGTATCGTCTCACTCGGGGATTGGATCGCTGCGACGGACGAGCTGACCTTCCCAGATGGCCTCGTCCAACCGTTTGTCATACGTGAGGACACGATGGGCACTGTTCGCTGCGGGCGGGACATCCTGCTTCGGCAGCCAACGACGATGTTCGGAGATGACGGCGGCGTGTTCGGAATGGGTGGCGAGGTTGGTCCATTCGTGAGGATCAGCTTGCAGATCGTAGAGTTCTTCGCTGTCGTCCGCGTACCGGATGTAGCGCCAACGTTCCGTACGAATGCCGTGGTTCCCTTGGTTGTGCGAGGTGATCGCGGGGCGTTCGCGCGGAGTCCGCGCGTCTTGAAGCTGAGGTGCCAGACTGATCCCTTCGAGATCGGTGCGACCCGTCAGCCGACACAGGTCGATGAGCGTCGGATAGATGTCGAGCAATTCGGCCGGCTGCGTGCAGCGACCGCCGTGCGCGACACCCGGCCCGGCGAAGATCAGCGGCACGCGCGTGCCTCGGTCCCACAACGTGTTCTTGCCGGTGATCCCTTTCTCACCGAGATGCCAGCCGTGATCGCCCCAGAGAACAACGATCGTGTTCTCGGACAGCCCCGTTTCATCGAGTGCTTCCAGCACGCGACCGATCTGCGCATCGACAAAGCTGGTGCAAGCCAGATACGACCGGACGAGGTTCCGCCATTGGTTGTTCTCGCGCACCCACTTCAAGCGCGGCTCGGGCAGGTTCCAGTGCAAGTACCACGAGAAACGCGGTGTGTCGTCGCGATCGTTGGCCTTCACGAGCGGCAGCACGCTGTCGTCATCCGGATAGAGATCGAACCACTGCTGCGTGGCATAACAGGGGACGTGAGGCAGGAAGAATCCGGCTGCGAGAAAAAACGGTTGGTCCTGCGGCGCGGACCGAAGCTGCTCGATCGTCCAACTGGCGACGTGATAGTCCCCCTTGTCTTCGTCTTGATGTGGGAAGACGCCCCAGTCCATGAGCGGGTTGTTTCCCATCGGTGTCGGCCCGATGAGTTTCTTCTCTGGCTTGGCTCCAATCCCACCCGCCGGTCCCCAGACATCGAACTCGTTCGCGCGCTGTTGCGGCCCGCCGACTCCTCCGTGGTAAATCTTGCCCGACGTGAGTGTCCGATAACCGTGAGCTTTGAAGTGCTGAGGCAACGCGACTCGCTCACGCCATTCATCGAGCGTACGGAACCACGGCGACAAACCGTAGATGCCGGTCGTCGTGGGACGCAGGCTGAGCATCAGACTGGTTCGCGACGGATTGCACAGCGGTGCCTGACAATGTGCATTCAGAAACACCGTCCCGCGACCGGCCAATCGGTCGATGTGCGGCGTCTTCGCCAGCGGGTGTCCGCCCAACGTTCCAATCCAATCGTTCTGATCGTCGATGGCAATGAACAGCACGTTGGGCCGAGTCGCTTTGGCAACAGCCTCGGCGCACGGCTGCTCAGCATCGCAAGCTGGTCCCGCGAAGAGTGCCAACGCAACCAGACTCACACACAAGATCGAATTCCAAAGGTTGCTCATCACGACAATCGTGGCCTCTGCACTTGGGGAGTAATCCGGCTGGATGGGGCTTGGGTTCGCGGCGTCTGTTGGCGTTATTTCTTGAACATCTCGTGCGTCGGTTCGCCGCCACTGAGGACGTAGGCCACGAGGTCGAGGACTTCATCCTTTGTGAGGAGCCGGAGCAAGTTGACCGGCATCGGTGAGGTTTTTGAAGGCTCCATTTCTTCGATCTGTTTGCGGTCGATGGTGACGCGCAAATTGGGATCGGTCAGGTCGGTGTTGAGCGTCAGCGTGTCGCCATTGAGGTTCACCACAACGCCGGTGTGCGTCAGGCCCGCATCGGTGACGACGGTCACGGCCGAGAACTGTTCGTTGATGACCTTGCTCGGGTTGATGATCTGGTCGAGGAAATCGTGTGGCGAGTAACGACGACCGGAGGCGGTGAGGTCCGGGCCGGTCATCCCACCCTCGTTCCCGAAGCGATGACACGTGAAGCAGGCCGCAGCGGCAAACATCTTGCGACCGTGCTCGAAGTGGCGGGCTTTGAGTCCGGTCTGCGCGGCGGCTGAAAGCTCCGCCAACTTCCACTCCGTCGGCTGTCGCCCTGCGAAGATCACGCTGAGGTTCTCGATTGCCGATTTTTTGACCGGTTGCTTCGCGAGCAGTTCGGAGAGTGCGGTCGTCTCGGCCTCGGTCAGCGTGGCGACGGCATCGGTGCGGATGAACTCGATGAACTTCTCGAAGCTCGCGCCGCCACGATAGTTCGCGGCGGTAAGGAACCACTCGAAGTAAGCGGTTCGCAGTTCGGTCGTCCAACCGACCTTCAGCATTCGCAGCGACCGCGCATACTCGATTTGCTCTTCCTGCGTCGGTGCGTCGGCAATTAATGCGATCCCCTTCGCGGCGGCGGTTGGCGATTGCAGGTAGGCCAGCGTTTCACACAGCAGCCAATTCAGTTCTCGCGTCGGCGCGGGGAAGATCGGATCGAGCTTCACGATCAGTTTGCCAACACGCGCGTCGTCGGGCCGACCGAAGCGGTTCAGTGTGATCTCAATCGCGCGGACAAATGTCAGACGCTGGTCGTGATTGAGCGGACTCCATTCGACGGTGAGCAGCGCATCGAGCAGCATCGCTCGCAGCGCCTCATCGACGGGAGGAGTCTCCTTTTTCCGATGCTGCGGGCAAATGCCGGTCGCCCGCGCGAGTGCCAGCAACGCTTCGACTCGCCTCGCTCCATCCGGTTCGGCGAGAGCCTGGTCGGACCAACTCGCGACCGGCTGATGCTCGATTGCCGTTCGAGCGGCCCAGCGCAGGAAGCGGTCATTGTCGGACAAGTGCGGCCACGCGATGGCGACCGCGTGTGGGTCTTGCTTCCCGTGAAACGCTTCCAGCTTATGCCGAGTCTCGCGCGCCGCAGTCGCAGCGAGGTTCGCGGTTGCTGCCGCAGCCGGTGCCGTCGATTCCTTGCCGACATACGTCACGCGGTACAGCCCCGACTGCACGCGACGGCCACCGATCGTGAAGTACATCGCACCGTCACCGGGATGAATGATCGCATCCGTGATCGGCAGCGGCGCACCGGTCACGAACTCTTCCTTCGTCGCCGTGTATGTGGAGGCATTGGGTTGCAGATGGACCGCATAGAGTTTGCCCCAACTCCAATCGAGTGCAAACAGCGCGTGCTGGTACTTCGCGGGGAACTTCGCGCCGTAGCCGAAGGTCATGCCGGTCGGAGAACCGGGGCCGATGTTCAGCGTGGCGGGCAAGTTGTCGGGATAGAACTCGGGCCGCTTTCCCGCACCGTT
>JAYVOX010000276.1:0-7181 GCA_043757695.1 Schlesneria sp. | reverse complement strand
CTTGCCCGTCCCGGCTGGAAGACAGAAATCCGGACGGGCAAGAGTGCCCATCCTACATCGTGGTCTGATAATTCATCGTGGTCTGACAATTCCTGCTGCTCGCATTAGCGGAGATTAGCGCCGATCAGCGTTCCGATTCCTGGCTTCGTGTTTCTTTGTCAGTTCCATTGGGTTGCGGGTCTCCCGCGCAGGGTAATCTGTGTTCATGCCTATTTCTGTTTGGCTTACGGTTCTTCGCCGCTGGACAG
Source organism: Schlesneria sp. (assembly GCA_043757695.1). Taxonomy (GTDB): domain Bacteria; phylum Planctomycetota; class Planctomycetia; order Planctomycetales; family Planctomycetaceae; genus Schlesneria. The sequence continues at coordinate 6,933 of JAYVOX010000276.1, read as the reverse complement.
TTCCTACTCGACATCTTCCACCACGGTTTCGCGAACGACTTCGTCGATGGTTGTGACACCATCGAAGATCAGTTTTAGGCCCGCTTCACGGAGAGTGGTCATCCCTTGGCTGCGGCAATAGTTTCGGATGTCATCCACGCTGGCGCTGCTGGCGACAAGGTCGCGCACTTCGTCGTTCACTTCCAGCAATTCATAAATACCGCAGCGGCCTTTGTAGCCCGAGTTATTACAACGCTGGCAACCGCGTCCATAATAAAACTTATATTGTCTGGCTTGAGCGATCGGGAGTTGAAGCTCCATGAGCAGTTCGTCGCTCGGCTCAAACTGAGTCCGACATTCGGAGCAGATTTTTCGGACCAGCCGCTGCGCGAGAATGGCCTCCACTGTCGCGGTAATCAGGAACGGTTCGATACCCATGTCTCGCAGTCGCGTGATGGCGGACGGCGAGTCATTCGTGTGCAGGGTACTGAACACCAAGTGCCCGGTGAGAGCGCTTTGGATGGCGACCTCAGCCGTTTCAAAATCGCGAATCTCACCAATCAAAATCGTATCGGGGTCGTGCCGAAGGATGGCTCGCAGGACAGTCGCGAAGGTGACTTGGATGTCCGGGTTCACCGGGACTTGAATGAGTCCGTCGATTTCATATTCAATCGGGTCTTCGGTGGTGATGATTTTGGTTTCGATGTCATTCAGTTCATTGAGAGCCGAATACAGCGTCGTCGTCTTGCCGCTTCCGGTCGGTCCGGTCACCAGCACGATTCCGTTGGGACGTTTGATGACACTGCGAAACCGGGTCAGCGTGTTGGCGTCCATACCGATCTTGTTGAGGTCGAGTTGAACCACCGTCCGATCGAGGACTCGCATGACGACCGCTTCACCGAACAAAGTGGGCAGCACGCTGACTCGCAGATCGACGGAATGTCCACCGACGTTGAGTTCGATACGACCGTCCTGTGGCAACCGGCGTTCCGAGATATCCAAGTCGGACATGATTTTAATACGAGAGACAATCGCGTTAGCCAAGTGCCTTGGCGGCGGCACCATCTCATAGAGCATTCCGTCCGCTTTGACGCGAACTTTGAACTCATCTTCAAACGGCTCGAAGTGAATATCGCTGGCTTGATCCTTGATGGCGAGCAGCATAATCATATTGAGCAACTTGCGGATGGGCGCTTCATCCATATCCGCTGCCAAGTCGTATCCGTGCCCCTTGGTCGCAGCATCTTCGCCCCCCGCCTCCAATTGCCCGATCACATCTTCGATGCTTTCTTCGCGATCCGCATAATGGCGAGCGATCGCCGCTTCCACGTCTTTATGATTCGAGACGGCTCCGCGCACATCCATGCCGAGCATGTTTCGCAAATCATCCAGAGCGGCGATATTCTGCGGGTCTGCCATCGCCACCGTGAGAACGTTGTCACGGATCGAGATGGGCATGATCTTATAGATGTCAGCCATCGTCTGCGGAACGAGTTCGAGTACTTTGGGCGAGATCGTCGTTTCGGCCACATTCACAACGGGCATACCCCATTGTTCGGCCAGCGCCTCACTGACATGCGCTTCCGTCACGAAGCTCATCCGGATCGCCACTTGGCCGATGATCTCTCCGGCGCTTTGCTTTTGCTCTTCGAGCACGTCCCACAACTGGTCTTCTGTGAGATGCCCGAGATCAACCAGAATCTGTCCGAGACGGCGTTGAGCCATGTCTGCCTACGCTCCGTAATGAAACTGTTTTTGTACTGAGGAATCACTATCGATTACTGACGATCCGTTGCGAGTTCAAACTCAATTGTCATCGCCGTCTTCTTCTTCGGCGGCATCGTCGAGTAGCCCCTTCTTGGCCCGGGCAATTCTCGCCTTAAGTTCCCCCGGCTGATTGGACTTAATGACAACAACGTCCTCTTCGCACAATTCATTCTTCCACAGGTTGAACAGCGCATCGTCCAGCAACTGCATTCCAAATTTACGGCCCGTTTGGATGGACGAATTGATTCGATACGTCTTGGCTTCACGAATCAGGTTGGCGATGGCGGGCGTCACCACGAGCATTTCATAGGCCGCCACGACGCCCTTAGGCTTACGCGGCAACAGTGCCTGCGACAGAATCCCGATAATCGCCACTGACAATTGTGTTCGGATTTGCTCTTGCTGGCTGGTCGGAAACACGTCGATGATTCGGTCAACGGTTCCTTGCGCACCCGTGGTGTGGAGTGTGCCAAATACGACGTGGCCAGTTTCGGCGGCAGTGATCGCGGAGGCAATTGTGGCCAAGTCGCGCATCTCACCCACCAGAATCACATCTGGGTCCATTCGCAAGGCTCGACGCAGAGCCTCGGGAAAATCGGGGACATCCACGCCAATTTCCCGCTGATTGATCGTCGATTTTTTGTGCTGATGGTAGTACTCGATCGGGTCTTCGAGAGTGATGATGTGGTGGTCAACAGTATCGTTCAGATAGTTGATCATGCTGGCCAGGCTGGTGGTTTTACCGCTTCCTGTTGGACCGGTCACAAGGAACAGTCCGCGAGGTCGCGTCAGCAAATCGCGAATCACCATCGGCAACCCAAGTTGCTCGAAGGATAGAAATTCGTTGGGGATCCGCCGCAGCACCATCCCGATATGGCCGCGTTGTTTGAAGACGGCGACACGAAATCGAGCCTTGTCACCGAAGGCAAAACCGAAGTCGGTCCCCCCGACTTCTTGAAGCTCCTGCTGGTTTCGTTCTGGCGTAATGCTCTTCATCAACCCCACGGTGTCTTCGGGCGTGAGTGTCTTCGTTTCCAGTCGCACCAAGTGGCCACCGGAGCGGACCACGGGCGGTTGACCGGTTGTAATGTGTAAATCGCTCACGCGCTCGCGAACGACTGTCTCAAGCATCTTGTCGATCTGTAGTGTCGCCATGTTGATTCTCGCAGATAACGAAGTGAGAAAGTCTGTACGCGATGCGACCGCCGTTTCTATTGGGGGCGGTCGATCGAACGGAAGCGACTTGAGTTAGGCGAGCGGCAGGAATTGTCATACCACGATGTGGGATGGGCACATTTCTTCCTGCCGCTCGCCTTAGCGGGAAGTAATCTGGCGACGCGGCCATTCTCGGGTCACGCCACGACCAATCAATTTTTTGTCGGCACTGGGACACCACAGGTGCGCAAGACGCGACTCGTGTTTTCACGCGATCTGTCGAACATGTACTCTGAGCCTAAGGGCCAGTCGCCTGAGTTGGGAAGGCGTCCTCGTGGACCGCACGGAGAATTTAAAATTGGTAGGGCACCAAGTGTTCTGCCAAGAAACCCATTGAGGATTGAGCGAGATGCAGATCACAAACTCTTTGGCACAAATTAGGATGACTATCCTGTTTATCCGGGATTTAGCAGTCAGCGATGGCTAGGAACCGCCTCGATCAGTGCGTCTTGATCAGTGCCCTCCTTTGTCGAGTTTGTAGACTTCAAGTAGCGTTGTCTTACCTTGAAGAGCTTTTCCTAAAGCGTCTTCCACTAATGTTTTCATGCCGAATAGACGAGCCTGCCGTCGCAAGTTTTGTGATGGTTCGCTTTTGAACGTCATTTCACGCAAAGTTGAATTCATGATCATCAATTCGAATGCCGCCACACGTCCGCGATAGCCAGTGTGCTGGCAGTGATTGCAGCCTTTCCCGCGAAAGAACTTCGCGTTTGCCATCTGCTCCGCCGTGATTTCAAAATGCTCTATCTCACTGGCGTCCGGTACGTACTCTTCCTTGCACTTGGCACAACTGACTCGTACGAGTCGCTGGGCCATGATGGCCATCACGCTGGAGGCCACAAGGAATGGCTCTACGCCCATGTCGATGAGTCGCGTAATAGAACTGGGCGCATCGTTGGTGTGTAGCGTGCTGAAAACTAGGTGTCCCGTCAAAGAAGCTTGAATTGCCATCTCGGCGGTTTCTGCATCACGAATTTCTCCTACTAGAATCACATTCGGAGCCTGCCGTAACATGGCACGAATGATTCTTGAGAAATCGAGTCCGATGTCGTGCCTGACCTGAACTTGATTGATACCGGGGAGCATGTACTCGACGGGATCTTCGGCTGTGATGATCTTGCGATCCGGTCGATTCAATTCACCGAGAGCACTGTAGAGAGTTGTCGTCTTGCCGCTTCCGGTTGGTCCGGTCACAAGGAAGATACCGTTTGGACGACGAATGATGGTTTGGAAGCGGCGGTAGTTCTCTTCTCCGAATCCGAGATTTCGGATTCCGACCTTGATGTTGTCGCGATCGAGAATCCGCATCACGACCGCCTGTCCGTGGCTGGTCGGCAGAATACTGACCCGAAGGTCAAAGTCCTTGCCACCGGCTCGTGTCTTGATCCGACCGTCTTGGGGTCTTCGTTTTTCGGCGATGTCCATTCTCGCCATAATTTTGATGCGTGAGGTGAGAGCCGCAAGGAGTCGTCGCGGGGGACTGTCTCTTTCAACCAAGACACCGTCGATTCGGTAGCGCACACGAATCCGATCCTCAAACGGCTCCACGTGTATGTCACTGGCCCGCATGTTGACGGCTTCGGAGATGATCAAGTTGATCAGCCTCACAACGGGGGCGCTTTCCTCCGCTTCCTGCGCCTTACTCTGGGGCGACTCGGTTTCTGTAAAGTCAATCGCTGTCTCGGTAAACTCCATCAGCATCGAATCGACGGACTCCGTTTCCGAGCCACCATAGAAGCGGTTGATCGCCGTTTGAATCGCTTCTTTCGGGGCGACCACGGGATCGATCTCGCGATTGACCATGAACCGGAGCTTGTCGATGACATCCAAGTCGAGCGCGTTACTCATTGCGACTCGAAGCCGCTCATCGACGAGTGTGATCGGAATCACAATGTTCTCACGAGCCACGGACTCAGGAATCAATGCGATCACGCTTTGAGGTATCTCCATCGCCGCAAGATCGACGAACTCATATCCATACTGCGACGCTTGGAGTTGTCCGAGTTCACCGGCGGAGACATACCCCAGTCGCACGAGCGCGTCGTCGATGGTCGTGCCGAGGCTCGAAGAAAGCTCTTCTGCTTCAGTGAGTTGGTCTTTGCTGATGACCCCATCACGAACCAACTTCTTGAGATAGTCTTCTGCCATTTTCAGGTTTCCTGACGGTGAGAACGGCTCTGAACCCGCAAAAAGCGGGCGCGAACCGTTTGATGGAATCAAATAGTGGCGACCCTTCGAGGGTCTGTCTTTGAATACAGATTCGAGGCTGAGTTTAGATCGACTGGCTCGAAACGAGGCGTCACTGGGTGTTTCAAGGAAACAGGCTATCTGCTGCTGACGATGGAACCGAAGTGGGAGAATCCCCCGAACGGACCTCTATCTTTAAGACGCCCGGCTCGGAATGCAATCGTGGTAGCAGGGTCTGGGGTACTCGGCAGGTAAGAAAAGCAGAGGCTTCATCGTACCGAGTCTCTTGAATTTGAGTGTGTTCCGCCAGATAGGCCAGCAATCGTCCGTTGTTCACCGGGATTTCGATGATGACATCGGCAAACCCGTTTGATAGCCGTTCTGTGACGATGCTTGCCAGGTGATCCAGTCCGGTTCGCTCAACGGCACTGACACTGACGGAATGAGTGTACTTGGAGCGCAGGACATCCAAGAGACCTCGGTCTTTGGCGGCATCGATCTTGTTTAAGACCAAGATGGAGTTGGTGACATCAATGCCAATTTCGGTCAGAACTTGTTCGACCGTCTCCACCTGCTTCTCGGCCTCGGGATTGGAGGCGTCTACGACGTGAAGTAAGAGGTGAGCCTGACGTGCCTCCTCGAGCGTCGATTTGAATGACGCCACCAGTTGGTGTGGCAGGTCGCGAACGAATCCGACGGTGTCACTCAGTAGTAAGTGACCCCAACCGGGGATCGTCCATTTGCGGGTGCGCGTATCGAGCGTCGCGAAGAGCTGGTCTGCGACGTAGACATCCGCTCCGGTGAGGACATTCATGAGCGTACTCTTGCCCGCGTTGGTATAGCCAACCACGGAAACCAGCGGATGAGACTCGCGTTGGCGAACCATTCGCTCGCGCCGCTGGGAGACCTCTTTGAGCTTGGCCTTCAGGTCGGTAATTCGCAGGTCGATCAAGCGGCGATCCGTTTCGATCTGCTTTTCGCCGGGTCCACGACTGGCTCCGATCCCGCCGTCGATTCTTTCGAGGTGCGTCCACATCCGCTTGAGGCGAGTGCGGGTGTATTGGAGTTGTGCCAGTTCGACCTGAAGTTTCGACTCGTTTGTTCTGGCGTGCGTGGCGAAGATATCGAGGATCAGTTCACTGCGATCCACTATGATTCGTTGAGTCGCCTCTTCGAGCGCGCGTCCCTGAGCCGGGGTGAGGTTGTTGTCGAAGATGATGACTTCGGCACCGGTCGCTTCGACCAGTTCTTGAAGTTCTTCGAGCTTGCCCTTGCCCAGACAGGTCGTCGGATGAGGCCGCGCGCGATTTTGGACGAGCGTACCGACGACTTTCACGCCAGCCGTCTTCACCAATCCCCGCAATTCATCGAGTGCGTGTTCGTTGCCGAGGTTGAGACTCGGATCGGGGACCGACACCAGAATTGCGATACGGCGCTGGCTCTTGAAGCTGTCGCGGATTGGCTCGGTCAATGGAATCTGCCTTCTGTTGCGAACTGGGGCAAAGGATGCAGCGCACGGTATCGACTGCACGGGGCCAGTTCAAGAATCTATACCTCGCGCGAGCTGAGGTGAGACGTAGCCGCATCTCGCCAGAGTGCGGGCTGGACGCTCAAACAGCCCACGTTCTGGCGAAACATGGCTACATTCAAATTTCTCACTTTGGGCCGTGCGAAGAATAACAGAGACCAAAGAAGGCGAGAGGCCGGGACGTTGCGGGTAACGTCCCGGCCTGAGTAGGCATGAAAGTAGATGTGGGTCGTAGGCGGAGCGTGGCCCGTCTCCCT
>JAYVOX010000275.1:0-1974 GCA_043757695.1 Schlesneria sp. | reverse complement strand
TCGGTTACACGCCGGACAAGGGCGAGGGGTTGTACCGTCGCAGCCTGTACACGTTCTGGCGTCGCATCGCCGCGCCGACGATGTTCTTCGACGCGAGCAGTCGCAACGTCTGCACGGTCAAGCTGCCCAGAACCAACACGCCGCTCCAAGCCCTCGCTTTGATGAACGACATCACCTATGTCGAAGCCGCGCGGAAACTGGCCGAACGAATGCTGCTCGAAGGAGGCGAGACCGTTGACGCGCGCCTCACATTCGCCTTCCGAGTCGCCACGTCGCGCCCGCCAACACCCGACGAGAGAACTCTGCTCACTCAAGCCCTCGTGGCGATGAAGACCCACTACGATCAAGACTCCGCCGCCGCGAACAAGCTCATCACCGCAGGCGACTCCCCGCGCGATCCAAGTCTCAATGTGACGGAACTCGCGGCGTATACAGCACTCGCCAACCTGATCCTCAATCTCGATGAGACAATGACGAAGGAATGACAAACATTCTCGACCGACAGCCGACCCGTGAATCGCGGACCCCGATTCAACGACTCGAATCAGAAGACTTCTGTGATGGCCGACCACGTTTCTACCGACGATGAATTGGAAACACCTCAGACGGGTAGCCGCTGGATGTTTGTGTTCTATGCGCTGTTCTTTCCGTTTTTTTTCGGAACGATTTGGGTTGCCGTTTGGAACCTTCAGCACTATCGCGAACGATCGTTTGGTGTCCTCTTTGCTTCCGGTATCTGGTTGTTACTCAATGGATTCGCGTGTTACGTATTAGGCTGTTTTGATCCGGGTGGGGTTCGGACGTGCTATGTCAATTGGCAGGGGCAGTTTGGGTCGAGGCAACTTGCGTGGATCGAACGGCGTACAGGCGAAGTGCCAATGGTTTGCTTCGGATATGAATTGTGGGGCCGCAGGTTCAAGTATCTGTCTGTTCAAGCGGCCCGCGTCCGTTCCGTGCAGTGTTCTCTCGGGCAAGCGTCGTCGATGACCGGTATCGACATGAACGACTGGTGCGTTTGCGTCTGGTTTCGAGCGGAGCAACAGTCTCCCCGCTCATCGGGTGTCGAGCGCAACGGCGAATGGTTGTCGTTGCACATTGTTGGCACGCAAGGTCTAAAGCAGCCGATCGCAGAATTCGGACTCGCGGTGGAATCATTCATGGAGCTGGCGGGAGTCGTGATTGTTCCTGCGGGCGAAGTGGTTGCCGTGATTCCGGTGCTGGGGGGTGCGAAAGTTCTCCCTTGGAGTGCTGACCCGCAGAAATCGTCGCTTCCGGAACAATGAACACCCACCGAGTCAATTGATTCGGAACAACTGTCAACTTTCGACGAGTCGACTGCCACTTCAAGCTGACTTCCTGATTGGTATTCCACGTGACCGAATCATCAACCGCATCTTCTTCGCCACCGCTCGTTGAACTGAACGGACTCTCGCACTTCTACGGCAAGTTTCAGGCGTTGAAGGATATCTCGCTAAAGATCGAGCCGGGGGCGATTGGTCTCGTAGGGCAGAACGGGGCGGGGAAATCGACGCTGCTCAAGCTGTTGCTCGGGTTGATGCAGCCGACGAGTGGCGGTGGCTCGGTGCTGGGCTGCGATCTGGTGCGCGAGCAGCATCTGTTGCGAGGCCGGATCGGGTTCATGCCCGAAGCGGAGTCGCTCATTTCCGGTGTCCGTGGCGTTGATCTCGTTGCGCTGGCGGGCGAACTGTCGGGGATGCCACGACGACAGGCGCAGCGACGCGCTCACGAAGTTCTGTCGTATCTCGAACTGGATGAAGTCCGTTATCGCCAGTGCGATGAGTACTCGGTTGGCATGAAGCAGCGGCTGAAGCTGGCGGCCGCGCTCGTTCACGATCCGCAGTTGCTACTGCTCGATGAGCCGACGGCGGGGCTCGACCCACAAGGGCGCGACGCCATGCTGCGACTGCTGCATGCCATCGCGAGTCGCCACGGCAAGTCGCTGATTCTCTCGAC
>JAYVOX010000274.1:0-1977 GCA_043757695.1 Schlesneria sp. | reverse complement strand
AAGATCGAATCGCTGCTCGAACAACTCCGCCTGCGGCAGTTGTCGATCGAGCAGATCGCAACCTACGAACATCAACGGGAGGCCAATGACAAACTGAGAACGCTCAACGAGGCGAAAGCTCAGGCCGAGATGCAGACCTCGCTGACCAACGCCAAGCTCCAGGTGCAGATTGCCGAGAGTAAGGGTGACGCGGATGTCGCGCTCGCCAAACGTCAGAACGATCGGGCCATCATGGTGACTCAAACCGAACTGACCAACACGCGGCTGAAGGTTCAGATGGCCGAGTGCGAAGGTGACGCCGAAGTCGCCCGAGCGACTCGCCACGCCGAACAAGTCCGCGTCCTGGCCGAGGCCGAAAGCCAGCGGAACCGGCTCACCGGTCGAGGCGAAGCTCAACGTATCCTGCAAGAGGGCCTGGCCGAAGCGTCGGTGTTGCAACGCAAGATCGCGTCGTATGGCGACCCGAGACTGTTCGCGCTGGCCTTCGCCTCGCGCGAGTTGGCTCACGCCACTCAACCGCTCGTCCCCGAGAGACTGTTCACGATGGCAGGCGGCTCGGACAAAGAGGGCCTCGGTCCTCAAAGCGGCATGCTGGGCACACTGCTCAGCCTGCTCGTGGCCGAACGCGCGGGGTTCTCACCCACCGTGGGAGCCGATCAGCCGGAGCTGAAGGAGATGATCGACCAACTGACACGCGACAGCGTGGAGTCGCTGCACGATCGCGTGCCAACGGCGAGTGATCTGGCTGCCAGTGCGTGAGGCGGAACGATACGACGACGTTCTCTCGTTGTGTTCTCTCGTTCCCAAGCTCCAGCTTGGGAACGCATTTCGCCAAGCTCCTGCTTGGCAGAGTCATGGCGCTGGATGTGTCTCCGGCTCAAGCGCGCGATAACTCTGCTCGCGAAGCTGGAGCTTCAAAGGCGGGCGTTCCCAAGCTGGAGCTTGGGAACGAGTGAAAATGCGAGTCATGGAATGACTCGCCTACTCCTCAGGGCCGCCGCTGGTGAGCAGTGTGCCGACGAAGCTGGAAGCGGGGAGCGTGCCCATCAGGTAGCTGTTGCGACCGTCGTGGATCGTAACTTTGGTGCGAGCCGACGAGGCGAACTCACCGCCGTGCGATGCGGGTCGCAACGCGATCTCGTGGTCTCCGACGGGAAGCTCGATCCGCAGGACTTGGATCGTGTCGGGGAGCAATCCCCAGCAACGGGTATCGGCGTTTTCCGTCGCCTCCCATGCGATCCCCGCCACGGTCGCGACCAAGCTCAGCGGCGAACCCTGATTGACATCGGCCACTTCTTGCACGGCATAGATCGCCCCTTTCTTGATGACGCGGCGCGCGACCGCGCGGGCGATCACTTCCGGATAGTGAGCTTCCTGCTGACGCGCGGCCATCGTCCCGACATCGACGATCGTGGCAGTCTGTCCCTTCAACTCACCATTCACGCGCACCGAGACAGCATCGGCAATGCTCGGGAAGTTGATGACCTGCGGCACCTTCACGGGAGCCAGCGTCGGGGGGATGCTGCGGTTCGAGAACGCGTTCACGATGCGATCGGCGATGAGGAGCGCAGCCTGAGTTGGAAACTCCTCTTTCTCTTGTTTGATTGGGCCGCGACCGACGAGGGCGAAGACGTACAACACGCCGTGTCCCTGACCGACGGGCTTTTCAAACTTGGCCCGTTGCACGTCGGCTTGAGCATCGCGGAAGCCGGGTTCCCAATTAGCGACTTGGACGCGCGCGCGCGCTGCTTCCTCCAACGTGAGCGGCGATTCTTCGGCCAGCATCGCGCGGATGTACGGTCCCAGCGCGACTTGCTTGAACGCCAATTCGGTCGGCGGCGGCTCGGTCTCTTTCTTCTGCTTTTCGACTACGGCGTCGATGATCTGCTGCTGCTTGTCTACGACTTGCAGAGCATACGCTCCCGCATCGCCTCCGTCCGACATCAGGTTCGTCAGCGAGAGCATCGCGCGGATGAG
>JAYVOX010000273.1:0-7220 GCA_043757695.1 Schlesneria sp. | reverse complement strand
AAGCTCGGGATGACCAATTCGGTGTCGAAAATGTTCGTGTCCATGACATCCGCGATCCGCCCATCAATCAGCGAGCTGGTGTCCACGATCAGTGGCCGGCCCCCTTTGATTTCCTTCGCAAACTCGACGTAAGGGATCACGAAACGGAAGTCATCCTTGGTTTGCAGCAGAAACGAAATGCAAATGTATGGCAGCATCACCCCGAGCAGAACTCCGACGACGGGAGCCATTCTCGGATCGAACCCGACCGACGCCAGAAAAGCCTGCAGCGCGTAATAAAGCTGATACGACAGCAACCAGCCGATGAGCAGGCCGAAGTAGACCGCTGAAATTACATCGATGCGTTTTCGTGGAAAGAGAATGTCAGCGAGCGTGACGACTTGCGATGCCAGCATCATCACGACGAACGCGACTGCCGAGTTCGACTGAATGAACTCCGGGGCAGGACTCGTCGGTTGAACAATCGCAAACACCGCTCCCGCACACACAACGGCGTAAATAATTCGAATCACAACCAGCAACATGGTAGGCCCATTCCAGTGACAGCACGCGTCTCTTCAGATCTGGCTCAGCGATCATTCGGCACGCTTGAACCTGCGGAAACACCACGGATTTCCGCCAGCCCAGCCAATCGCGGGCGGAGTATAGGCCGCATCAGAAACGAACGCCAGTTGGCTAAACTTCATCGACGAGACACACAAATCAGCCGGAAGCCAGCGGAAACCACGTTCAGAATAATTCGGCGAGTCGTGTTTAAGCAACTGGACGCGGAATCGGATTCACCTCTTAGCAGCCTGTTGAAGAACTGTAGGATGGACGCCTCGTCCGTCCGTTCCCAGTTGAGTTTCGCTCGGACGAGGCGTCCAAGCTACGTTTTTCAACGGGCTGTTAGGCGGCATCTTCCCTCGGCGTCATCACACTCAGTCGAGGAGACTGTTCGCGTGGCAGCCACGGAGCGATGCGGGCTTCGAGTTCGTTCATTTGCTCGCGCAGATGCTCGGTGCGGTACAGCCTGTCCTGTTGCCAGTCGCGACAAAACTGCTTCAGTCGCGTCTGTTGCTCGACGTGTGAAGTCACTCGGTGCCGCAATGTGAGCAACGCTTCCTCGGCACGCCGAACTTCGGACGAGACCCCAGTTGAGTCAATCGAGTCGAACAGCATGGCAGAGGCTCCGTAAAAATGTCTCGGGGGAGGTGAGTCGCCAGCCGGCGAAACTTAAGATTGCCAAAAGCCATCGACTCGGCCATTGATAAAGCTTGAACTGATTGAGTCGAGATGGCCACTCGATGCCAGCCGACTGTTGTTGAAATTGACACAATTCCTACAACCCTCGACGACATTCAGAACTGTGGCCCGCTTCCCCTTGCAGCGGTCTCCCAGCATAATCCCGGGCATGAACTCACCTCAGATCACCGTGAACCGCTCGTTGGTCGGCGCGATTGCGCTCGGGCTGTTTGCCCTGGCCTTCCTGCTGTCATTTTTCGGCCTCGATGGCAGCCAAGACATGTGGCGTGGAGCGGCCCTGAAAGTCGGACTGGTGATGGCCGCATTGTGGCTGGCGCTCCCGTCGTTCACTCGAAATGAGGAGTTGGGGCAAGCCTCTCTGGCAGTCATCATCGGATTTGTCGCAGTGGCATTGCTGGTTGGAAGAACCCGAATTCCGTTGAATGTCCTCGTGCCGTCAGTCCTCGGGTTTGCATTCGTCATTCGAGTCCTCAGACCAGCCCGACCTACTCGTCCTCCGCGACCGTAAAGCCAACGTCCCGTCGGGGCGGCCATTCCACTTTTTTCCAAGCGATCTTGTTTCCGAGCGATCTTGGTGGGCACTGTCCACCCCCAACACTCTTTAAGAGATCGAGAGAGGCTCGTGATGTCTGAGCGATGGCAGACGTGGTTGTTGAGTGCGAGCGTGTTGCTCGCGTGGGGTTCATTACTGACATGCGGCGTGCGAGGTCTTGCCGAAGACGGTCTGCGCGAGCGACTGAAGGATGCCAACGGAGCACGGACTGATCTGTGGGTTTACAACGACATCGGGCAAGCAATGGCCGAAGCGAAGCAGCAGAACAAACCGCTCTTCGTCACGTTCCGCTGTGTCCCGTGTAAAGACTGCGCCGCGTTTGATGCCGATGTCGCCAATGGCAACGATCACGTGCAGGCCCTCGCCAAAGACAAGTTCGTCTCGGTGCGACAGGTCGAGATGAAGGGTGTCGATCTTTCGCTGTTCCAGTTCGATCATGATCTCAACTGGGCGGGAATGTTCATCAACGCGGACGGTGTCGTTTACGCTCGTTACGGGACGCAAAGCGCCGAAGGGTCCGATGCCTACAACTCGATCGACGGGTTGCTCAACACGATGCAGCGAGTGCTCGAACTGCACGCGAACTTCCCGCAGAACGCGGCCGAATTGAAGGGGAAGCGAGGTGAGCCGAAACCGGTAAGCAACCCGCTCGAACTTCCCGGCCTCAGCAACCCCGCGAAGTATGCCGAGCAGACGACTCGGCAAAACTGCATTCACTGCCACAACATTCACGACGCCGAACACAAGCACGCCCTCGACACCGGCAAGTACTCGGTCGATCTGATGTACAAGTACCCGCTCCCCGATAGCTTCGGCTTGAAGATCGACCGCAAGAGCGGCGTCCTCATTGAGCGTGTGCTGCCCGAGACCGCCGCGTCCCTCGCGGGACTGCACACCGGCGAAGAGATCTTCCGCATGAACGGCCAGCGCATCACGTCCATCGCCGACATGCAATGGGTGCTGCACCACTTGCCAATGACGGACGCGCATGTCGAGATCGAAACGAATCTCACCGGCAAACACACCGTCGCGCTCAAGACGGGCTGGAAGAAGCACGACTTCTCTTGGCGCGGCTCAATGTGGAACGCTCCGCCCCGCTTCCAAGTCTGGACGCCCGTCCTCTCTCACGAAGCCCGCGAAAAACTGAATCTGCCCGCCACGGACATGCCGCTCGAAGTGAAATGGATCAACCGGAAAGGGAAAGGGGGCGAGCAAGCCTACAGCGACGGCCTGCGCGAGAAAGACATCATCGTCGCCATCGCGGGACAACCGGCCCGGCTGAACACGAAGCAGTTCAACATGCACATCAAACTGAACTACAAAGTCGGCGAACAACTCCCACTCACCATCCTGCGCAACGGCCAACGCGAAGAGCTGAAAATCACGCTGGTGGAGTGATGACGGTTCGAGGTTCCCGTAAAACTTCCGAAGTCTCTGAAGACTTCCGAAGTTTGGGATCATCACTCGACTGTAGGATGGGCACTCCTGCCTGTCCGGATTGCGTTTTCAAGCAAGACGGGCAAAAGTGCCCATCCTACATGTGCTATTGAGACCGCTACTGTTTTTTCTGCGGAGCCTGCTGATGTCTCGTTGTGTTGTGGCTCGCGTGAAGCCTGCTGCTTGGTTTTGGTCGATGGCTTTTTTGCTGCTCTGCGGTTGTCCGACGGCTTCGCGACCGGTTGCTCCTGCTGGCAGTTTGACTCCGTTCAAAGGTCAGGAAGTTGAGTTACTCGTTCCTCAGGCTTTGAACCTACCGGCGACATGGGACGTGTTGCTTCAGGAATGGTCATCTCAATCGGGAGCGACGGTGCGTTGGACGGAGTACGCACCCGACCAAGAGGCGACGTTAAGAAAGAGTCTGCAAGAGCCAGCCGGGACTGGCGGGCGGGTCGTGCTGTTTCCGTTGTCTCGGTTGAGTGAGTTGGATCGCGAATTGGCTCCGCTCGATGTTCGCGGTGACTCGGGGTTCGATCCGAAGGACTTGTTCAAGGGTCTGCGTGAGCGAGTCATCTCGCGCGAACGGTTCCCTGTCGCGATTCCCGTCGCCGCACCAGTGCTGGTCTGTTACTTCCGACGCGACCTGCTGAAGGCTGCGGGATTGAAGCCCCCCGAAACGTGGGAGGCTTATCAAATATTGCTCGACACGCTCGACCGTTGGGCACCGGGACTGACGGCGGTCGAGCCACTCGCACCGGAGCATCGCGCCACGCTGTTCTTCGCGAGATCGCTCGCGTTCGCGAAGCATCCCGAGAACTATTCGGTCTGGTTCGATCTGGAGACGAGCGAGTCACTCCTGCAATCGCCGGGCTTCGTGGAATGCTTGGCCTCGTCACAACGCGCGTGGAGTCGTATGGCACCGACCAGTTCCGAGCAGACTCCCGCGACGTGCCGTCGCGCGATCATCGAAGGCCGTGCCGCGTTGGCCATCGGGTACGAACCGGCCAGTCCCGATCGAGACTCACCGCGTATCGAGCGAGCCGCCGGGATCGACATCGGTGTCTGTCGGCTTCCCGGCACGAAGAAGACCTTCAACCGGAACTCACAGCGTTGGGAGTCCTCTTCCGAGGGGACCGTTCACGCGCCGGGACTCTGCGGCGCGACCGGGCTCGCGCTGGGGATCACGCAGCCCGCGAGTGGCTCGAAGGACGTTGCCGCGTGGAATCTGTTGGCCACACTCGCCGAGTCGCAGTTCGAGTCAGCGTGGTTGACGCTTCCGAAGACGCCGTGCCGCGAATCACAGATTGGCAACGCTCCCACTTGGAACGAAGACGGACTGACAGCGGAAGAGGCGAGTCAATACGTCGATGCGGTGGCTCAAACCCTGCGTGACCCGCAGCTCGTCGCCGACTTCCCGGTTCCTCAAGCGGCCGCGTTCCGAACCGCCGCGACGGAGTTCGTCACCGCCGTGTTGTCCGACGGAGATCACGCCGCAGCAGCCTTGGCGAAGCTCAACAAAGAGTTCGATCGCATCACCACCGACGTTGGCAAAGAAGCATTTCGAGCCTCCTATCGCCGTGGCCTCGGCCTCGCCAGCCCGTCGCAATCGGCTCGACCAACGGATCGGTAGGTGTGGGTGACGCGGGGCAGTCGTTCATTGGTGGTTTGATTCCATTGGGTTTTCCTCTGGTTCCCAAGCTCCAGCTTGGGAACCGGTGGACTTGAAGCTCCCGCTTCGAGTCCATTCGCACCCTCTCGAAGCCGGAGCTTCGAGAGGGTGCGTTCCCAAGCTGGAGCTTGGGAACGAGATGGAAGACCAACCTTCAAAATGCTCTAACAGTCTCCCGTCTTCCTGACTGTTGCGAATGATCGCGGTCAGTATGATCCGGCCGCTCGATCCTTCTTCTGTTTCGGTTCCTGTCACGGACGTGAACCGACCTTGCTGAATGGAGTGCCGCGACTCGCATGTCCTATCGCAGCGTCAAACGCCTGCTGGGTGAAACCAGTCTCGAACGGAAGTGCCGCCTGCTGTTTGGCGGTGGCCTGCTGCTGCTGATCTCAAGCAGTTTCTGGTTCTATGCGCGACAAACACAGCAACTCGTGTTCGACCAGAACACGGAACTCGCGCGGTCACTGGTCAGTCGCGTCGTGTTGGAGAAACACTTCGCTCGGTTTGAACGCGACTACGGCAGAGAGCCGAACATTGAGCGGATGTCGCACGACTTGGAGTCCGACGATCTCAAGGAACTCAAATGGGCGTTGCTGACTGAGAACACGGCCGATGCGGCTTCGCGAGTCATGGTGTTCGAGGACTCGACCGCCATCAATCAAATCGTGTTGGGGAAGCCCGAATACAAAAAAGTCGATCGCACTTCGCAGGAGTTTCGGTTCTACGCCGAAGTCCGCGCCACCGAATCCTGCCTCAATTGTCATCGACAGCCCGATCGCAACCCCAATCTCAAACTGGGTGATCGTCTGGGAGTGGCCAAAATTTCGTTCCCGCTCAAGAAGACGTACAGCTCGCTGTCGTGGAACAACGCGATCCTGCTTTCGACCGCCATTGTCACCGCGTTTCTCGCGATGCTCGCCGCATACACGATCGTGCGGTACGTGATCGTCAAGCCGGTGTTGCATCTCAAAGAGGTCAGCGACGCGATCACGCGCGGTGATCTCGACCAACGCGCCGACATCCGCACGGGGGATGAGTTTGAAGAACTCAGTCACGCCTTCAACCGCATGTTGCGCCATCTGACGACTGTGCAGGAGGACCTCCGCAAACTGAACACCGGCTTCGGTGTCAAGGTGGACGAACTGGCTCAGGCCAACTTGCAGCTCTACGAGATGAACAATCTCAAGAACGATTTCCTGGCGACGATGAGTCACGAGTTGCGGACGCCGCTCAACTCGATCCTCGGGTTCAGCGATGTCTTGCTGTCGAACGCGCAGGTGTTGAACGACAAGCAGCGTCGCTACGTCGGACACATCCAATCGTCTGGCCGCACGCTGCTGAACCTGATCAACGATGTCCTCGATCTCGCCAAGATCGAGAGCGGAAAAATGGAACGGCATCCGGTCGAGATGTCGCTCGCGGACCTCGTCGAACGGACGGTCGGCTCGATGACCGCATTGGCCGACAAAAAGAACATCGAGCTGCACTGGCAGGTCGATCCCGAGTTGCCAGTCCTCCGGCAAGACCTCGGCAAGCTCCAGCAGATTCTGAGTAATCTGCTCTCGAACGCGATCAAGTTCACGCCGGAAGGAGGCCGCGTGCAGGTCCGCGCCGAGCTGCGCGAACCGAGCCGCTTCGCGCTCATCGTGGAAGACACCGGCATCGGCATCCCGCTCGAAGATCAAGAACGGATCTTCGAGAAGTTCCGCCAGGGAGCCGCCATCTCGGGACAGCGCGACTCCCTCACGCGCGAGTTTGAAGGAACGGGCCTCGGGCTGTCGAT
The DNA here is from genome assembly GCA_043757695.1 of Schlesneria sp. Taxonomy (GTDB): domain Bacteria; phylum Planctomycetota; class Planctomycetia; order Planctomycetales; family Planctomycetaceae; genus Schlesneria. The sequence goes on along the minus strand of JAYVOX010000273.1, from coordinate 533 downwards.
CACGAAGGAACTGTCGAAGTTACTCGGCGGTGAGATCAGTCTTCAGAGCGAGTTCGGCAAAGGAAGCGTCTTCACGGTCGATCTCCCGCTGCGCGTCGAGCTCGTGGCGGCAGCGGTTGAGTCCCGCACCAAACCGGTCGCCGAAGCGGTCGATCTGCAAGCCGAACGTCCCTCGTCGATCAGCCGCCCCCTAGTCTGATCTCAACTTGTTGTTGACCAATCGAGGATGCCAAGAGTCATCGCTGGCGGGGTGGCCCAGGGGTGAAGAAAACTTGGGTTGCACACGGACCTGCGGTCGATGGAATCGGGCAGGTTTTGTTTCGCGAGCGAGGCGTCTTCCACGTCCCGGCCCCCTTGCGCGCCTCTTGTCGCACGCGACCCGGACGCTCAAAGCCACGTCCGGGCCACCTTGCCGGTTCTACAGAGCTTTAGACTTTGCTGACACTAACGGATTGCAGGTGCGTAGAAAAAAGCCGGATTCACACGTTGCACAGGAATGTTCATCCTACTTCTGCTCAAGGAAGAGGGGTGAA
>JAYVOX010000272.1:0-1980 GCA_043757695.1 Schlesneria sp. | reverse complement strand
CACAGCCGCCGACGATACGTCAGATGATTGACGACGATCCCCGACACGAACTGCATGAAGAGCATCAGCGTTGGCAAGGCACCGAGGATCCCGATGTGTAGCTCGTTCGCGCCGATCGACCGCACGTAAGCGATCGTCGCGGGCGATGTCGTCAATTGCGTGTAAACAGAGGCCAGACATCCAGCAACAATGATCGCCCGCTTGGCACCGGTCAAAGACCACACAGTAGTTCGTTCCCTGTTTGAAGCCGTTCGTGCGACCTCGCGAGAGGTCTCTGTCTCCAGCAACCTGAAGCGTGGTCCCCAGCAACCCGAAGCGTGAGCGAGGAAGTCGCTCCACGACAACACCTTCCCTGTTCGGAGTAACTCCGTGGGGACAGTCATCATCAAGTAGAGGTTCGGAAGGGACGGGTTCTAGCAGACGATTCAAGGTCGGCAAAGACCGCTTCAGCGACGCATTCATGGCCGGCAGGTTCACCCGAGCAACCAGACTCCACATCGTTGCTCATCCGTGCTCCGACTCGGCCATCCGTGCGGTCTCTCTCTTCTGATTTGATCGCACGGATGGCCGAGCCGGAGCACGGATGAAGAGGGGGGGGCCTTTGCACAAAACAGCCAGTGCGGTGACTTTGCCGACTGGCGAAGAGCGGTGGAACGCCGCGACCGCAGCGGGCGCGCCTTCTCTTTCTGTGGTGTCTCATCGTGCCGCAACAGAAATTGTTTGACACTCACATAGGGGGCGCATAATGTCCTGCGCGTCGCCGCACTGAAACGAGGAGTTCGGTTTCAGATGTTGAGTTGGTCCCCCGGCTGCAAGGATTGGCCGAAGCCGCTCAGAGCCATTGGAATGAGATGTGCCTGTCAGTGGGAACGGAGCCGTACGCGAGTCATCGCGTCCATCATTGCTCTCACCTGACAAGTCTGTTGATTCCAAGAACAGGTTCCCGATTTGGTCCCCTTACACTTTCGATCGCCCCCCCGATCTCGACTCTTGATGAAGGAACCCGCATGACACTCCCCGCCGTACTCCCGATGCTGTTCACCATGGTCGTTGCCGCCGTCGCGACCGTGCCGCTCCTCGCCCAAGACTGGGGCGACAAGATGTTCGATCGCACCGAGGTGAAGTTCGGCAATGTTGCGCGACTGGCCGACACCACGTTCAAGCTCAAGCTCACCAATCGGTATCAAGAACCGATTCAAGTCACGAATCTCGGGGTCTCGTGCGGCTGTATTTCGTGGGTCGATTCGGCACCGTTTACTTTGGCGTCGAAGGAAGAGCGGGAGATCACGCTGCGACTCGACACCGTGCGTTTCACCGGGGACCGCAACGTCCGCGCGACCGTCTCGCTGTATGAGCCTGCACACGGCTACTCCGACTCCGTGACGATTCCGGTCACGGCTCACATTCGGTCTGACGTGGAAGCTCGCCCCAGTTACGTCGGCTTCGGCACGATCGATCTTGGCAAGGGCTACACGCAACGGATCGGGATCAACTACGTCGGCGGACGCGGCGATTGGAAAATCAACTCGGCCAAGGTCAGCAACCCGCATCTGACTACTCAAGTGATCGAAAAGAGCCGAGCGGGAGGGACCGCCAACTACGAAGTCCTCGTCGTGATTGATGGTTCCGCACCGACTGGCGTCCTGCGCGACCAACTCGTCCTGACGACCGATGAACTCGGCAGCAACAACGTGATCACGATCCCGATCGAAGCGAAGATCGAAGCGGACATTGTGGTGACGGACGTGCAGTTCGGCATGGTCTCGCCCGGCCAAGCCAAGTCGATGAACGTGATCGTTCGCGGCAAGAAGCCCTTCAAGATCGCCGAAGTCAACCACGTCACTCGCGAAGTCCGACTGAAGCCCGCCGATGATGCCGCAGCGTCCACGACTGCTCCTTCAGCGACCACACAGGCAGGCCAAGCATCAGCCGCTCCTGCCGTGACAGACAGTGTTTCGTCGCTGTCAGACGAGGCTTTCA
>JAYVOX010000271.1:0-7220 GCA_043757695.1 Schlesneria sp. | reverse complement strand
TGGTCGGTCGCGATGAGGAAAGCCTCAACGCGACGGCGGCTGACGTGCGTGAACTGGGCCGAACCGCGATCCCGATCATCGGCGATGTGAGTCGCCCGGACGAGTGCGAAGCGCTGTGTCGTCGCGTGCTGGACGAATGCAGGCCGATCGACATCCTCATCAACAACGTCGGCGGTCGCCGCATCAACGTGCCGGTGGAAGAGCAATCACTCGAACAGTGGCAACAGATTCTCGACCTGAACCTGACCAGTACGTTTCTCTGCACGAAGATCATTGGTGGCGCGATGGTCTCGCGCGGGAAGGGCGGGCGCGTCATCAACATCGCGTCGATCTCGGGCCTGATCGCCAATCGAGGAATCGGCGGGCGCAGCTATGAAACGTCGAAAGCGGCGGTGATCCAATTCACACGCGCGACAGCGGCCGATTGGGCACCGCACGGAGTCACCGTGAACGCGATCTGCCCCGGCGGCTTCATGACCGCCCCGAACGTCCGCTGGGCGAGTGAGAATCCCGAGGTCATCGCGAAGTTCCGCGAGCAGATTCCGCAGGGAGACTTCGGCCAACCCGAAGACCTCGGCCCCCTCGCCGTCTTTCTCGCCAGCGACGCCTCCCGCTACATGACCGGTGCCTCGCTCGTCATCGACGGCGGCTACACGTTGTGGTAACGCTGGATTGCGTATGGGGCGATGCTCATCGGGGACCAACGTGCCGATAGCTTCCGGCTTCACCTTGCTTGAGTGAGTTGAAGTTGAGCGTCTTCGCAACGAGCTGTGCCATGAGTTCGTGCCCATTTGGCGAGAGATGGATCCCATCGACAGTTGCTCCGAGCGTGGTCAACACGCTCATTAGAAGTCGCTTCGGAAGCAGTGCGACTTCGTATTTGAAAGCCAATCTTCGCTGAGTTACCCCATACTGAAAGGCCAGTGGAGGGAGCGGCAACTCGAACATCAGCACCGTTCTGTTCGTTCGGCGTGACGCGACGAGCAATTGTTCCAAATCGTGATCGAACTGCGCGACCGGCAGTCCTTCCAACAAGTCGTTGCCGCCGATTTCGAGCAACAGCAGGGAGGGTTCATCGTCGAATAGTGCGACCTGCTGAAGAGCTGATTTCAGCGTTGCTCCCGGTTGAGAAGCATCCACAATCTGCCAAGGTGAACTGCGGGCAAGACGCTGCGGCCACGTCTCTTCTCCGTCATTCAGGCCCGCCGTGATGGAATCGCCCACGATGCACAATTGCAGCGACGGAGCCGTCACTTGAGGGGTGAAGCGGTAGGGCAACTCCCACAGCACCGCGATGCAGGTGATGGCGAGAACCAGTCCTCTCCTCCAAGCAACACGAGTCGCTGAGCGAGTTCGGGTAAGGAGATCGCCCGCTGCTCTCTCTCGCCGAACTTCATTCCAGAGCCACGTCAAACTGGCGATGAACAAAACGATTAGCCACAGCGGGACAGGGGATGGCACGGCGATCGACCAGATCAAACCGCCGCGAGCCACGATGGTCATGACACGATGCCAGCGTTCCTGTCGAATAAAGATCAGCCCCGTTTGAGCCAGACAAAACAACAGCAAGCCGCCGAGGTAGCCGTCACCGCTCGGAAAATGAAACATCGCGAGTCGCAGCAACAGCGGTGGCTCGTTCATGAGGCGCGTTCCATCCCTTTCACGCGACAAGTGGCATCACGCGGCAGCGCGATCGCTGTCGTTGATGTGGGCTGCGTCGAGGCGTTGCAGCAGGACTTCTGCGACGCGGCGGGTGGCACCGGTCGTGTAGATTTTTTTTCGCAACTGGTCGAGTTCGTCGCGGGCGGCGGCGAGTTTGCGAGGGTCACTCAACCAGCGATCAACATCTTCAACGACCGCTTCCAACACGGGAACTGGGCTGCCGACGCTGAGGTATTCGGGCATGATCTTCCGTCCCGCGATCAGATTCGGCAGCGAGAAAAATTTGATCGTGATCAGCATCTTGCCCATGCAGTACATCGGCCAAGACGTGCGATAGACGACGACGGCGGGAGTTCGTCGCGCGAGCATCTCCAAGCTGACAGACCCCGAGACCATGATCGCACAGTCGGCCAGCTCGATGATCTCGGAAGTCTTGCCGACGAAGAACGAGATCGGCAGCTCTTCTTGCAAACGTTCGTACTGCTCGACGCAGAATTGCCGTTGGCTTTCCTTGTAGTTGGCGACCAAGAAGTTGACCTGCGGATGACGCGCATGCAGGCGTCGAGCCGCTTCCAAAATGAGCGGCCAACTCCGCGTGACCTCTTGTTTTCGCGAGCCGGGCAGCAAGGCCACGGTGGGAGCAGCCTCCGATTTCCACTCGCGCTGAAACGCCTCGTCGAGTGGGTGATCGGCGACTTCATCGAAGAACGGATGGCCGACGTATAGCACCGGCACGCCACGTTCGGCGTACCAGTCGGTCTCAAACGTCAGCCCCGACAGAATCAAATCGACGTACTTCCGCACGCGGCTGATCCGCCACGGTGCCCAAGCCCACATCTGCGGCGGCATGTAGTAGATCACCGGGATACCAGCCGCCTTGGCCTTGCTGGCGATCCACCAGTTGAAGCCGGGGAAGTCGATGAGTACGACGACATCCGGTCGATGCCGCGCGAAGTAGTCTTCCGCCAGCTTGACCAGCTTGAAGAACTTCCAGATCAGCGGGATCGTTTGGAACGGTCCCATGACCGCCATCGTCGTCAGTGGGAATAACAACCCACAGCCCGCGCGGTCCATCTGCGGACCACCAAATCCCGACGCGCGCAGATCAGGCCGCTGGCGTTTCAGCTCGGCAATCAAGTGCGCGGCATGTTGGTCGCCGCTCGGTTCGCCCACGGAAAAGAAGACGTGCATAGCTCAGATCGTGCCTCGTGCGAGATGCGGTGAACGTACTCCTCTCCCTCCAAAACGGGAGAGGAGCGACGGACGGGGCGAGGCTTCCCAGAAAACTTTTTTTCCGTCAAGACCGGGGAGCAAACCGGCCTCACGCGGCGGGACGAGACGGCCACCGCAACGGACTCATCGAGTTCGCCCAAGACAAGCCAACGGGACTGGAGCGATCTCCTGATTCCGCTCTTTCCTCATTCCGAAAACATTTCGGCTCTCCGCCATTCGTGTTGATTCTTGTGGTACATCAGCCGCAGGGCGCTAGCCCCGGTTCAATTTCGCTAAACCGGGGCTAGCGCCCTGCGGCTGATTTCTGCGGGCCAACAGGAATGGCGGAGAGCCAACATTTCTAAATCAGAATGTTGGCCGGCAGAATCATGACGCAGTCCAAGCCGTGCCGAGTGATTGATGGCTGTCAGGCATGTTGACCGAGTTGCCTGATCGGCAATGTTTCACCACTTCAAGCAATCGGCACGGCGGTCAGGGACAGCCCAATGCGTCCGGTGCTGCTGGACCGAGGCAATCTGGTGAGCCAAGTCACCGCAGCACGAAGTCTCTGGCCCGTTTCGGCCGAAACTGAATCCAGCGTATTTCACAGGCTGCCGGGGAATGGCATTGCCAGACAAGACCAACAGACCTCACACCGAATTCTTTTGGAATGTCGTCTGAGGCCAAGTCATCACATGCGGATTCAACACAGGGAGGTGAGCGAGATGTTTCTCTTTCAAAATGCCAGCGATGATCAAATTGCTTTGATTGGTTGTTTGGCGGCGCTCGCTGGCTCCATGGCCATCATGTACGTGAGTTACTTCATTGGTCCGGCCGGACGCCAGGCTCGTGCAGCGGACTCACAACAAGCCACGCGACCGTTTCCGAATCGCTCGACGAACATCCCTTCTGAAAAAAATCACGATCGCGCGGCCTGACACTGTGGCCTGCCTGTCCCGATGGTCGAGGCAGGCGACTCAGACGATCGCCGTCGTTCATCTGTTCGAGGCCTACCATGACTCTCTCTGCCAACGCGGACTCGACCATCGGACCCGTTTACTCATCGCTGCGCGCCGACCCAGATTTCTTGGACCTGTTGCCCTTTTTCGTAGACGACTTGCCCTCATTGCGGACAGCGATGCTGGACTTCGCCAAGGCTTGCGACTACGAAAACGTGAAGGGACAGGCTCACCGACTCTGCGGGACTGCGGGAGGATATGGGTATGCCGGCCTGAGCGAACTGGCCGGACAACTGGAAGACACCTGCAAGAACTCGCCCCGAAATGGCTCTGCCATTTTGAACGAATTGGAACGACTGATTGATTACATCGATCGGGTTCGTGTCTGAATGATGTCCGACGGCACCACACGATGATGTCCGACGGCACCGCACGATGATGTCCGACGGCACCGCACGATCGGTTCGACCAAAGCCTTCGCTTGCGATAGAACCTCACGCTGCGGGTTACTGAAGCCTGTGCAATTCAGAACTGCTCCACCCGTATTCGACTTCGACGCCCTCACGAGGATCACGATGATGTTCAGTTACAAGCGGATGTTATTCGGGACCGGATTGCTGACCGTTGGTTATCTGTTGGGAAGTCTCAGTCCATTCGCCCCCGTGCGTGCACAAGACGGGGAAGCTGGCCCGTCAGACGACTCCGCCAAGAAAATTGTCGTGGCCAACGATGCGTTGAAGTCGGCCGTCGATCAGTTGAAACTCGAATCGCGGTACGAGGTCGCGACGAAAGGGATCAACTCGTTCGCGGTTATGGTGGGCGGACTGAACGTGAAAGAAGACCTCGAATCAGGGCACGGCGTCGATCCCGAAACCTTCGCCGCCCTGTACGCGGCAGCATATGACCTCAAGAAACTGAACCTCAAAGATGAATCGCTGGCCGACTGGATCGATGTCAATCAACTCGACTACGACGCCGAAGGCCGTTTGACGTACCACCACAAAGTGGTCCGCATCTATCCCGTCTCACGCCTCAAAAAGCTGAACGCGCAACGCCGCGTCCTCATTGGCGAGGTCAAGGCTGAGAAGAAGAAATGACCGCGAGTCTTCGTCATTTTTTCATCGGCAAGCCGCGTGCGAACACGACTCCAATGGCATTAACTTTAGAAAAGTAACCCCCAGCCTGAGCGAGGGATTCTGCTTGTTTAGGCGATGCCACACTCCCTTGCTGACGCTGCGGGTTTCTAAAGTTGGCGACATTTATACTTTGCACGGCCCAGAGTGAGACATTTGAATGTAGCCACGTTTCGCCAGAACGTGGGCTGCTTGAGCGTCCCCCCCCCGCACTCTGGCGAGGTGCAGCTACGTCTCACTTCCGCCCGCGCGAGGTATAGATTGATACACCGAACGGCCGGTGGAACCGGCCCTACACCGATTTTGCCTCGACGCTTCGCAGCAGCGTGATCGCGCGCTGAACATAGTCGCAGCCGCTCCAGACTGTGACGGCGACCATCGACCAAAGCAGCACGTCGCGCACTGTCGTGAACGCGACTCCACCGACGGACCATCCCGCCAGCGGCGGGTGCATCGACAGGATCGCGGCCGTGGCGGCGACGCATTGCAGGAACATCTTGAGCTTGCCACTGAACGAGGCTGAGAAGTCGGCACCGCGCTGTTCGAGGAATCCACGCAGGCTGGTCACGAGCATCTCACGCCCCAACACGATGATGACCATCCACGGCGTGACTCCCGACTGTTGCGTGACGGGGAGCAGGAACAAGAACGTTCCGCTCGTGATGAACTTGTCCACGAACGGGTCCATGATCCGACCGAGTTGCGTGATGAGGTTGTAGCGTCGTGCGATCCAACCATCGAGGACATCAGTGAGGACGGCAAACACAAACAACCCCGCCGCCGTCAACCACGCGCCGCCCGCCTGCATCAGTGCGAACAGCACAAACGACAGCAGCAATCGCGAGAACGTGATCGCGTTCGGGAGATTCAGCGCGCGTTCGGGAGTGCTATTCATGACGTTTCCGATAAAAGTCACGTGGGGCAGATTTGTAATCTGCCCGTGTCGCAGGTTTCACTTTGTTTCGGGCAGATTACAAATCTGCCCCACGTTGAGCATGGACTTTTTTCGGAAGCGTCATTCATCGTTGAAGTCATCCACGGCGACACCGACCAAGTCGTAGTCGTTTCGCTCGACGATCTCGACCGGGACGAACATGCCCGGCTGTATGTCTTGGCCGCTGACGAGGACTTCGCCGTCGATCTCGGGAGCGTCCATGTACCCGCGTCCGCGCCAGACGCCCTCTTCAACTTGCTCGTCGATCAGCACGTCGATCTCGTTGCCGACGAGTGAGTCGCCATACTCGAAGGCAATCTGCTGTTGCAGTGCCATCAACTCATCGCGACGGGCGAGCTTCAATTCTTCGGGGAGATGACCTTCCAATTTGGCTGCGGGCGTGTCGGGTTCGAGTGAGTACGGGAAGACGCCCATCCGCTCGAACTGTGCTTCTTCGACGAACTGCTTCAGTTCCTCAAACTGCTCGTCCGTCTCACCGGGGAAGCCGACGACGAACGTGGTTCGCAGGACGAGGTTGCCGATGCGGTCCCGGAGCTTGCGCACGAGGTCTTCCGTTTGAGACCGGTTCACGCGGCGTTGCATGCGTCGCAGCATCGTGTCGTTGATGTGCTGTAGCGGCATGTCGAGATACGGAATGATCTTGTCGGACGCAGCGATGGTGTCGATCAATTCGTCCGTGAAGTTCACGGGATAGAGGTACATCAGCCGAATCCAGTCGAGTCCTTCGACCTGTTCCAATTCCTTCAGCAGTTGGACGAGGCGGACTTCACCGTACAGATCGAGGCCGTAGTAGGTCGTGTCTTGCGCGACGAGATTCAGTTCGCGCACGCCGTCTTTCGCGAGTTCTTGCGCTTCGGCAATGACCATCTCGATCGGCTTGGTGATGTGCTTGCCACGCATCTTGGGGATCGAGCAGAACGTGCAGGTCCGGTCGCAGCCTTCGCTGATTTTGAGATACGCGAAGTGATTGGGCGTCATTCGCAGACGGGCGCGATCGTCGAGTGCGCGGATCGGAGCGGGGCGGAACAGTTGACGTTGTTCGCGTTGTCCACCGAGCAAATGGTCCGCAACGCGATTGATCTCATCGCGACCGAAGACGCCGACGATGTGGTCGATCTCGGGAATCTCTTCCAGTAACGCCGGGCCGAGTCGTTGTGGCAGACAACCCGCCACGATGACTCCTTTCGTCTTGCCCGCTTTCTTCAAATCGAGCATCTCACGAATGACGGCCTTCGACTCCGCACGCGAACTCTCGATGAAGCCGCACGTGTTGACGATCACGAAGTCCGCGCCGTCCGC
>JAYVOX010000270.1:0-7236 GCA_043757695.1 Schlesneria sp. | reverse complement strand
CGCACTCTCACACGCATCACCACGCTGACGGCACCGGCTGTTGTTCAACGACACCCGCGTCCGACGGGCTTGCCGCCGCATCGGAAACGGCCGCATCGACAATGGGAGCCTTGCCACTCGCCCCCTCAACTGAAGGCGTCTGCTGCGAAACTACTTCATCGACGAGCTGCTCGAACGACACCGCTTCCGCCGAAGCTGGCACTGAGTCCGAAGATTCCGGTATCGACGACGGCGCGTTGATCGATGCTCTGCGTGAAGTGATCGACCCCGAACTGATGATCAACATCGTGGACTTGGGCCTCGTCTATTCGATCAACCACACCGATCGCAAGGTCGCCGTGGACATGACGCTCACCAGCCCCGCCTGTCCCGCTGGGCCGCAGATCATCATGCAGTCCAAGATGGCGCTCGAAAAAGTCGCCGGAGTCGATGTCGCCGAGATCAAACTCGTCATGTCGCCACCGTGGACCCCCGCCCGCATGACCGACGAGGCACGAGACCAACTCGGCATCTTTTAATCGTGGCTGAGGCAATCACGACAGACATAGTCAGACGCTTGCTCCGAGTCGCCCGTCACCGACATCGCGAAGACGCCCCTGCTGTATGAGGTCTTGGATGACGGACTCGATTCGAGTGGAGATGCGTTTTCCCGTTCGTTCAAACCCGAGTTCACGGGAGGCGCTCTTGATGAGGTCTTCTCGCGGCGTCACACCGAACGTGACGGCTAGTCGTATGAGAACTCTTGCGATTTCATCATCGGAAACCTCTTCGATATTCGAGAAACGCGGAGCTGGTTTGGCATCGCGAAAGTCTCTGATCCGAAGGATCGGCTCTGCATCGGGCAATGGTGCCGAGACTTCGTGGATTTCCACCGGCGAAGTCACTGGCAATACCAATGCCTCGCGAAAGGCGTTCGCAATTCGTTCGATTTGATGGGCGGGATTGCGAATCCAGTCCGTGGACCAGATGCGGATGAGCCTGCCTCTCCAACCAAGCTCTTCCAGCACTTCTTGGCGAATGCGGTCACGGTCGCGGGCCGTCGCCGTGCGATGGTACGTCGCGCCGTCACATTCGATTCCCAGCACGTAACGGCCGGGATGTTCCGGATGAACAATTGCCAAGTCGATCCGAAATCCGCCGCAACCGATCTGTGATCGCACGTCGAACCCAAGGTTGATCATCGCTCGCGCAACGGCCGCCTCGAACGGGGACTCGAAGTCACCGCCGGTCTCAACGGATTCGGAGGCCAAGGCGGATGGTCCACGCTCCGCAAAGTCGAGATAGGCGCGCAGCAGCCGTGCGCCTCGGGATTTGGTTCGGTTGAGGTCGATGTAATCGGATCGAATGGAACTCACCAGCGTGATGGCCTCGCGGGAGCGAGTGACCGCCACGTTGAGTCGGCGTTCGCCACCCGCCCGGTTGAGCGGGCCGAAGCTCATGCTGTCCCGACCGGTCTCCTCATTCAGCCCGTAGGCCACGCTGAGAATGATTCGATCGCGTTCATCACCTTGGACGTTTTCCAAATTCTTCACGAAGAAGGGCTCGGGACGATCCTCGCGGAAGAACTGTTCAAGATCGGGACGCTTCTTTCGCAGTTCCATCAGTTCGTCCAGCACGGCGAGTTGTTGACGTTGATTGAAGGTGATGACTCCCAACGAACGGTCGCCGTGCCGTTGAATGTGTTCGAGGACAAGTTCCGCAGTCCGTTTCTGTGCTGGGATCGGGCGTTCAAATGGGCAGAAACACAATCTGGCCATCCCACTCCTCGGCAGACGTGGTGGCCCAAATGAATGTCAGACTGTCCGCAATTTCTCTCGGCGAGGCATCTTGCGAGACGAGAAACAGTCCGGGCATCAGTTCTCCCCGCGCGATGCGTTCCTGTGCGAAGGCGATCATGGTTCGCACGTCATGCGTGATGACCATCAAACTGTTTCGAGCAGCGTAGTCGAGTACCACGGGATCGGGCTGCCCGGCTAAGCCGACCTCGGTGGCAATGAGAAACTCCAGCGCCGGCTCCAGTCGAGTCGTGGCGGTCACGAGGACTCGATTCAAGTTCTCGTCGGCCAGCAATCGCACCGCCGTCATGATTCGCCAGCCGCGACAGATGCTGCAGAGCGAGCCGCACGCAATCGGTCGATCAACGGCTGATTCTTCACGGCCATCGCGCGGCGCTGATCCTCAAAATTGTCGCGCTCGCGTTGCAGATAGGCATCCATCTCGACGCGGTTTCGCAGATAGAACGCTAGGCAGCCGTGAATCGCTTCCAGCGACAACGAAGGGAATGCCTCTTGAATCCCTTCCGGTGACAATCCCAAGAGATAAGCCGCCACGACCGAGTCGAGAGATACCCGACTGTCACACACTTTCAAGACCCCTTCGGGCGTTGGCTCGACATAATTGGGCATCGTAAGAATCATGCGTTTGTCCTCTTGCTGTCTCGCGTCGCCGGTAAGCCGAGCAGTGTCGGTTCCCTCTCCGTCGTGATTCTATCGAGCCTCATTCCCCCTCGCGACAGTTGAGGTGGCAATCCCCGGCATTGCCCAACACTCCCTCGCTGACTGTCGGCTTGTCGCTCCGCCGACGAACGTCCCATTGATGGAGCGACGGGACTACTGTAACTCGCGCCATCCGTCGGCGTCTGCGGAATCGTCATTGTTGACCATGCGGTCGAAGAACGTGGAAGGCGGCAACTGCTTCTGGTCCCCGGCGACCACAAGTTGGCGTCCGCGATAGACCGCCCCGATGGCATCCCAAGGGAGTACCTGCGAAGCCTCGTCAAAGATGACGACATCGAATTGAAACTCGGACGATTCCAGGTACGTGCCGACTGCGAGCGGACTCATCATCAAACACGGCTTGAGTCGGACAAGTAGATTTGGCACGCGAGCGAAAAGCTGTCGCAGCGGAAGAAGTCGCTTCTTTTTGTTGCCTTCGCGCAGGGTCGCGCTGCTACTCGTGGATTCAAGCATCCGCGCTACCGTTCGCATCGTTGCGACTGCCCTGCTAGTTGCCCGCGGCCTTCTTGACGGCGACGACCTGCCCATCAGAGAGCAAGATAATCGTTTGTCCATTTGCGTCGATGAGTGGGACGGGTTCAGACGAAGAAATTCTCCCCTTCGATCCGCCAATGATTCGATCGCTGCCATCGGCCTTGCGAACCTGCCACGGCGGGAATTGGAGCGAGTGCAGTGGCTGTGGTAGTTGGAAGCTCACTGTAACGTTCAACCTGGTCACCTCGATAATCTGTCCAACGGTCCCTGCCGGAACGATTCCTGCCATTCGTCCGGTGTTGCGATACGTGATGACTCGGTCGGTGGGAATTACAATCTGGTCTCCAACTTTCCATTCACTGGCATACGGAGCGAGCCGCGTGAGTGGAACAAAACCTGAGCGGAACTCAGTACCGATGAGGACCGTAACGCCGACCCGCTCGACTTCCGACGGTTGGATACCATGTGATGGGATGTCAGACGATTGAACTGAAGGCGCGGACGTAATGGAACCAATCACCGAACTCGAAATTCCAGGCGAGGGGAGGTCAATCGCCTGCACTGAAGTCGCGGATGCTGATTCGTTACCCGAGTAATCAGACTCGAAGGTGCGACTCGAACGCGGCGAATTCAAGTTCTCCGCCAGCATGCCGCTCGTCGGGCTATCTGACGGCTCCACTGAAGCCGCACTCATACTTTCAGATGAGTCGTTCACGATCTTCGCCAACGCCTGACCATTTGAGGGTGCGGTTCGATTGGGGGTATGGTCCCAAATCTGGTTGAAGGCGTACCAAGACAGCGGTAGAGCAACTGCAATCGTCAACGCGACAATCGGGACCACAAGCGAACGGTCGAGTGACTCACTGCTTTGCTTTTCTTTCGACAATGGGAGCAATACGTCATCGTTGGTGCCGACGAGTTTGAAGTCCTCAAGCTCACTGTTGCTGATAGGCAGATTGATTTCGTTCACGGCGTGGTCTCGCGGTGACGGCTTTGGGATTGTGTGATGTCAATTCCACACTCTTGAATTCTTCGGGCCAACTGGATTCCGTCAATCATTTCAAGCTGTGGTTGAGCGGAACAGAAGTCTCGGCACGGCTTGGTAAATCCACCGCTGGTGACAAGAAACCCTTTTGACAACTCAGGGTTTGCAGTGACGACTCCAAGAAGCTGCTGTGCAACCTCACGTCCGACATTCTTGGATCTCTTGCATTGCGCAACGATACGCTCTGTTTTACCCTTCACGACGCGAGTGGCTTCAACGTCGATACCGCCATCAGCCGATTTCTTCGTGACACGAGCATTGGGAAAGCCGAGTGCTTGCCGAAATACTGAGCATGTGATGTGTTCAAAGTCATACGGATCGACACGTCCAAGTTCCGCGATGATTTCTGTCAGCGTCGCGGTTCGTTTCTGATTCCACACCTCGGACGTATCAAGTTTTACGGACTCTCGATCAAGGTCGAGCACGGCAAGCAAGTCGTCAATTGACAATGCTGAGTCAAACTCGTCTTCCGACAAGCCGTCTACAATTTCCGCGTGCAATAAGCCTTTCTTTTCCAAAATCGAGCGAATGCGTTCCTCAATGGTCTCTTTCATCCAGTAGCTATACACGTTGACCGTTTTTGTTTGTCCCATCCGATGGCACCGATCCTCCGCCTGCCGAGCGACAGCCGGATTCCACCAATGGTCAAAATGAATAACGTAATTCGCAGCCGTCAGGGTGATTCCCTCACCTGCCGTCTTTGGAGTCCCAACAAGAATTCTCGTGTCCGGATCGTTTTGAAAGAAATCGACCGCCCGCTTTCTGTCCGCGTCACTCGTATCCCCAGTGATCGACAAGACCTTCAAGGCGACGTTTCGTCCTGCAACTTCCCAACGCCGTCGTTCCAACAAAGGGATCAGTTTGTGGACACCCTCGGGTATGTAATGCGTAAAGATAACCACCTTATTGCCGTTGGCCACAATCTCTTCGACGTGCTCCAAGAGTGCCTCGGTTTTCGGGCTGTCCGCAAAGCCAGAGGCGAAGTTGCAGATTTGCTTGAGCTTTCTCAAGAGGGTAAACACATGAATCCCGGTGAACACCTTCTTTCCGCTACGCAATTCGGTACGACCTGCGGAAAGGACTGATTCGTATTCGGCCTGCTGCTCGTCGTTCATGTCGAGCCAGACCTCCGAGCGGATCTTAGACGGCAATTCGGCGAAGACATCTTGTTTTCGCCGACGCAAAAAATACCGTGCGATGCGACGGCGCGCTTCTTCATTGCTGATGTTTTCGTCACTCTTCGTAAACAGCGACGGCTTGATGAAGTCGAACAGCCCCAGCAAGTCCGTGACGCTGTTTTGAATCGGCGTGCCGGTTAGCGCCCACCGATAAGCCACGTCCTTTGAGACACGAATAACTGCGCGAGCGCGTTTGCTCTTTGCGTTCCTGATGGCATGCGCTTCATCAAGCACAACGAGATCAAAGCGACTGCTCCCGATCGCCTTTTCGAGGAGTGTGCGAGTTTCATGCTCCTGTTTTGTCATGTCATTGCGAAGCGCGTCGTATGTCACCACGTAGACGTGAGCGGGACAATGCCAGTCAACTTGACGAACATCCTTTGACCCGTGGACTACCGTCACAGAAAGATTACTCGCCCAGTCGCGCAAGTGTGTGTCCCACACATGCAGAACTGATCGCGGGCAAACCACAAGCGCCCGCTGAATCTTTCCCAACTGGACGAGCATCCGGAGTGCGACACAGGTCATCACCGTTTTCCCGGTCCCCATTTCGTCCGCAAGGAGAAAGGACTTGTTGGCACGTAGCTGGTTGATGCCATCAATCTGAAACGGAAACAGGTCGTCGGGTAGGTCGAGAAGATCAGGAGCGTCAACATTCAGTGGCCGACTGAGAATTGGCTGACACTAACGGATTGCAGGTGCGTAGAAAAAAGCCGGATTCACACGTTGCACAGGAATGTTCATCCTACTTCTGCTCAAGGAAGAGGGGTGAAGCATGGATGCTCAGCGGCGAACCCGGCGGGTGGATCGTGACAAATTGGAGCCTGGCCAGCAACGGCCTCGCGGGGCCAGGCAGATTGTGATTCCCATGACACGGCAACAGTACGATGATCTCTGGAGTTCGCCGACGGCGGTCCGGGCCTTCGTCGAGGGATTGAGGGCGGAGTCTCCCGAGCTGTTTCCGGCGAACTTCGGGGACGGCTATGCCTTGCATGGCCAAGGGCGCGAGTCGCGCAAGTTGCCGGGCGTGCGCTTGCGGAAGGTGGTCTTGAAGAAGGACGGGGCGTCGTATTGGCTGCGGCCCAGCATGGTGTTGGGCTACATGACGGGGACCGTGGACGAACTGGCCTATCCGCTGTTGCTGGCCTCGCACGGCGTTCCCGCCTGGCTGCTGACTATGGGCTTCGGTCACAACGACATGTTTTGGTATCGCCTGATCGAGCGGCTCGGACGCAGCAGCCTGGTGGGGACGACCGTGCGTGATCCCGCGCGGCTGCCCGAACATCTCGTGGCGGACGAACACCATCTGGATTGGTGCGGCGCGAAGGGCTATGCCGCCGTGACGGCGGCCGAAGGCTGTGTGTTGGGACTCGCCCTGACTGCGGCGTCGGACGATGCGCACCTGCAGGCGGCCTACGCCGACTTCGCGACTGAGGCTCGCCAACTGAACCCGGACTACGCGCCGAAGACCGTCAACACCGACGGCTGGGCCGCGACGCAGAATGCCTTTCGATCCCTGTTTTCCACGATCGCCGTGGTGCTGTGCTTCCTGCACGGCTTCCTGAAAATCCGGGACCGTTGCCGCAAGAATCACGAACTGCACCGCCGCGTGTGGGATGTGTATCGCGCCGCGACCATCGACCAGTTCCACCGTCTGATGGACGAGCTTCAGCAGTGGTGCCAATCGCAAACCTGGACCGCCTCCGTCCGCGAGATGCTGACCAAGCTGCATAACAAAACCGGGGAATACGCGGTGGCCTACGCTCATCCCGGCTGTCACCGCACCAGCAACACTGTGGACCGGCCGATGAACCGGCTCTGCCGACTGATGTACGCGGGTCGCGGCCTGCACGGCCACCAAGCCTCCTCCGAACGCCGTCTGCGAGGCTGGGCCTTGCTGCTGAACTTCCGCCCGTTCGCCCCGCGCAGCAACCAGCGTCGCGAACACCACTGCCCGGCTCACCGGCTCAGCGGAAAACGCTATCACGAACACTGGCTCCACAACCTCACCGCCTCAACCTCA
>JAYVOX010000269.1:0-7251 GCA_043757695.1 Schlesneria sp. | reverse complement strand
AGCGATCCACCCGTCACCTTCAACTACAAACTCGCCGTGAACACAAACCCCACAGCACTCGCGGCATGAAGAGATTCATCCTTCTCGGATAGCCTCTTACATACGCACCGAGGCAACCGACCGCTTCCGCTCGCCCTAGTCGAGTCCACACCCACACGGCCCCCAAGTTTCCTTCCGCCGTCCAGCGCATGACCGGCTTCTCGACCAGCTCCAGCTTCTGCTGCCGAGCTTCGTCGAGAAAGAACTCGTACTTCGCCGCCTGCGTTTGAAAGTGCGGCTCCAAAAGCTGGACGAGCTGCTTCTCGTCCAGCTTCGGCGCATCGGCCACCTGACTGAGTGATGCCAAGATCACGATGATGGCGATGTTCATGATTGATCTCCGTGTTGTAATCCCTGATCGTGCGTCCCACTGGCTCTCATTTCGGCTGTGAACTTTCTGGAGATTTGGGGCCGGGAACTTTGGGTTTGTCGCCCCGTTCCCCCGACAGCAATTGATAGTGCCGCTCGACAAACTCCTGACACTTCGGCGGAGTGGCGTCGTCCGAGACGTTGCCGTAGTCGCCGAGGACCAGCGCTTGGATGCGGGCTTGCACGTCCTCTTGCAGGTGAACGAGTGCGAGGTTGTAACCTGATGGGGCGACGTAGTTGTTGTTGACCAGCCCCCAGTTCAAAGTGCGCGAAATCGGGTCGCGATCGAGGCCGAAACCCGCCTGCTTCATCTCCTTTTCCAAGAGGTCGCGAACCTCAACGCTCACGCCCAACTTGTCGAGCTGATCCAACAGTTCACGAACCTCGCGATGCCACGCGGCAACTTGAGCGGGCGTTTCGAGTTTCTCGCGCAGTTCAACCAGCGCGGCTTCGAGCTTTCGCAGTTCCTCGGCCTGTGGAGCGACGATGCCGCGATAGGCCGCGTCCAATCGTCCGGCCATAATTTCAAACCGCTCAGCCAGATCAAAGCTCGACAACTTCGCATCGCCATCCTTGCGATCGCGGATCATCTCCGTGACGCCATTCATCTGCTCGACCAGCTTGGCAATGTCGAACTCCTTGAGGACCACCTGAATCTTCGCGACCGCGTCCTTGTCCGCCGGATTCTCCGAACGAGCAATCGTGTTGAGCACGTCCTGCAACGTCTTGCCGGTCTCGGCGAGCTTCTCCGCGCGACGGGCGACCTCTTCACGCAGTTGTTCGGCCGTCATCCCCGCGCCGCCGTTCCGCTCCCCGTCAGATTTTTTCTCATCGTCGGAACCCCGTCCGGTCCCCTTGCGACTTTTGTCCTTTGGCACGTCGCCGCCCGAGCCACCTTCACCGACTTCGGGCTTGCCATTGTCAGCCTTCTTCTTGGACGAGCCAGCACCCTTGGGCTTTTCGACTCCGTCTTTGGCTTCAGCTTTGTCTTTGCCAGTTCCGCCACCCGGCTTCTTCTCGTCACCGGGTTTTGCCTCGTCCTGATCTTGACCAGCACCACCGCCTGGCTTCTTATCATCAGACTTCTTGCCCGCTCCGGCGTCGCTCTGCTTGTCGTCTCCATTCTTCATGTCATCCGGCTTGCCACCGTTCCCAGGCTTCTTCTCGTCCTCGGTCTTGTCACCACCTTGACCATCGGGCATCGGCTTGTCACCCGTCTTCGAGTCGGCTTTTTCATCGCCGTGCTTTCCGTCAGGGGAGGGCTTTTTGCCCGGCTTCGGCACAGTCCCTGACTTCCCTTGACCAGCGTTCTTGGTCTCGGCGGGCGATCCACTCCCTTCACCCTTCAGGTCCGGGTCCACCATTGGTTTGACCTGCGACTTGGGGTCAAGCTTGGTCTTGGCTCCCGATGATGCTTGCGTTGGATTGAGTGCCCCTTCAAACTTCTCGGCGAACTCCCGTTCCAGCTTCGCCAGCTGCGCGGCCAACTGCTTCGCCTCGGTGATCTGCTGCGGAGTCTCCTCCTTGAGCAACGCTTCTAACTGCTTGGCGATCTCTTTGAACTTCTCCGATGCCTGCTTCGCCTCGGCCCGCGCAGTCTTGGCGTCGCCTTTGTTGAGTGAAGTTGTGACCGACTCCGTCGTCGTGGCCGCTTCCGTGATGCGTGTCTTCGCCAACTCCGAAGCCTTCTTCAGCTTCCCCAAAACGCGCTCGATGTCGCGTGCTTCGAGCGAGACATCAAGCTGTTTGTCCTTCAGTTCGTCACGCGACGGCTTCGCAGTCTTGACCGGTTCCGGCACAGCGGTTTCCGTGGGCGTTTGATCTTGAGCAAGGACCGACCCCGCACAGAGACTGATCGCCAGTCCAACCGCATACCGAGTTTGATTTATCGACATGGAACATTCCTTCTGGCGTTAATTCGCAATTCTCGAATCGCCGCAGTGACCGTTCACTTCACGTATTTCATTCAGGCTTCTGCTCTTCCTTCGTGACCTCACCCTTCGTCGGCTCGTCCTCGTCCAACGCCTCCGCCACGTTGTTCTCTTCCGCGATCAGCGTTTCGAGTCGGCGGTCGCGAAGTCTTGAGCGATCAGCGGGATGGTTTGCTCGTTGTTGACCTGAAAGATGACTCCCGCCTTCGTCAGCCCATAGTCGTCTCGCACCCGAATCCGCATCGGCAACTCGGCGAGCGTGTGAACTTCGATGGCGTCATCGGGCGACTCGAACGTCACCTGCGGCGGCTGATCCTCGCGGACTCGAATGCGGTACTTTGTCTCCGGCAGCGTCGCCCCGCCTACCGCTTCGGCGACGATGCTGTAGTTGCGGTCTTCGTTGAGCGTGAGTGACGCGGTGAAAGTCGAAGCCACGGACATTGAGTTGCCGCCCTCTTGTGCCGGTGCGGCACCGGCACTCCACTCCACCAGCGGCACGATCACCGGTTCGTTCTGGTCTTCGTCATCCAGCGGTTTCCGACGCGGTGCCAGCACGATCGACGCCGACTTCACGGGCTTGTCGAACGTGATGCCGACTGTCGCCAGCGTCCCCGAACCCTCGTCCACCGTTTGGTTGCCGGGCAGAACCTCCAGGCTGCGGTAGGAGGTCTCGGTCAACACGGCGACGAGTGTCGGGGCCACCCCTTCCGATTGAACGTGTTCGGCCTTCATCGCGCTGAACTGAACTGTCGTCCGGACAGACTGCCCCAACTCGGGGAATGCCGCCTCAATCTCTGCCGCCGTCGCCGGGCGCCCCGTATGAGTCAGCGTGGGCCACAGGGAACTCACTGCGAACGCCGCCACGCCGCTCGCCATCGCGTTCAGCAAGACCGCCCGCGCCGTCCGGTCCAGCTCCCACACATAGTCCGTCGCCGCGATGACGCCAAACCCGATGATCGACAGCAGCAACGAACTCGCAAACACCTGCCAAGGCTGAGTCCGCCGCTGGCGCGATCACACCGACTGAAACCGATTCAGGAACGCTGCGTCACGAATGAAGGTGCTGCTCATGTCATTTCTCCGACCGTCCGTTTTGGGAGTCATCACAACGTCGTACATGAGTTGAAACTCATGCCGCTCGCACCGATGTCATTCAAGTCATTTCGATCAATTACCTGTTGTTCACGCCGTTGTCCGATTCCCGACAAACCCTTCGAGCAACAGCACCGCCAACAACGTACACGCGACCCAGTGCCAGATTTCGTCGTGTTGAAATTCGACGTGACCGAGGGCCGCGTTGTGACTCGCCGATGAACCGTCTTCGTCCGCGAACTTCATGGCGAACCGGTCCTCGAATTCTTGACGGCTGCAACGCTCCGTATCCGATTCGCGCGGGCTGGTGTTGATGACCTCGGCGTGCCGCTCGAACTGAAACAGGCCGGGGGATGACGGCGACGATGTATTCCAGGCATCGGACTTCATCGCGACAGAAGACGCTGTCATTCGCTGCGTCTCCGTCGATTTGACCTCGGCCTTGCTGGCTTCCGTTGCTCGATCGCTCCGGTCCGCTCCGTATCGATCAGCCTCGTGCGGACTCGGCCTCCCTGCGTCAGACCGACTTCGTAACCGAGCAGTTGATGCAGCAGCGGCAGGAACAAACGGCTGCGCGACCAATCGCTCCAATCGCGACCGCAGGAGACCGTCACCCACAGCACGGTACCTTCGCCGACTCGTCGTTCCAGCACAGCGGGATCGCCAGCGGCGAATTCCATCAAAACGTGGGCGTCTGATGCCGGAACGATGTGCATGTAAGCGGCGAAGGTCTCCATGCTGCGGGTCACTGAGCGGCTGCAAGACCGGATGAGATGCGTCCCACTTGTTCAGTCGCCACGGCAGATCGACGGTCACTTTCGGCTCGCCGATCGTACCGGCATTCAGCCTCGCATCGGTCAGCGATTGAGTGCTTTGGGCCGTAACCTTGTCTCCCGTGAAGACCAGCAACCCGCCGCCGGTCCTGACGAATGCAGCCAACTGTGCGGCATCATTCGGCGGCATGTCGCCGACGTTCGCCAGCACGACGGCATCGAACGCGGAGAGGTTGGGCAGCGAAGTCTCCGCCGTGAACGGCAACACGGTTGGAGCGAACGGGGCTTTCGGTGAACGATTCCCCCTGCGCCGCCAATCGCAACGCCATCTCGACGAAGTACGTTTCACTGGTGATCGGCGAACTGTGCTCACCGCCGTTCAACACGAGGACTCGATACGCGGGCGTCGCCGAGATCGCGAAGAAACGCTGATTGTCGAACGGCAGGTCATCGTCGTATTCGACCACGACCCGCCCCTGCCACAGGCCCTCACCCAGCGGCGGTAGTTCAAAATCGAGTGCCACCGTCGCACCGGGTTCGAGCTTCACCCGCTCGCGCTTCGTGATCCGCTCGGCCAGCTTTGAGAAGTCCGCTGTCGCGACTTGTGCCTTCGCTGACTCCTGCCTCCTGCTTCCTGACTCCTTCCCTTTTTCTTCGACTCGCCCGATCTCCAACACGACCGGAACTTCGTTCAATGCGAACGCACCACCGTGTTGGATCGACGCCTTGACGCTCGGCATCTCACCCGGTCGCACCCACAGTCGCGGAGTGCGCACTTCGGTGACAGCCACGTTGTTGACGACCGGGTTGCCCAAGTCATGCAGATGCGACCGGACCTCGGCAGGCAGCAGTTCGACCTCGGTCCAATCGAGTCCCGAGCGTTGCAGGTCGGTGAAGAGATGCAACTGCTTACGACCGGGCGGAGCCTTCACACAGATGTCTCGCGCCCATGCGAAGACCGCCCCGTAGTTAGTCGCGCCAAACGCAGCGACCGGAGCCTGTAAACGTTCGAGCACCGCCAGCCCCGTCGCTCCCTCGTTCTCTTTCGCGGCCGTGATGGGTCGCACCACGTGATCGAAGAACGCGACTTCAAACCGAATCCCAGACCCCGCTCGCTCAACCAGCTTCCGCGCCTCCGCCACCGCCTGCTCGATCAAGCGGCCTCGTTCCCCCTTGAGCTGCATCGTCGCCGACTGGTCGATCAGGATGACCAGCAACTCCTTGTCGCCACCCGTCGCCGCCGCCGAGAAATAAGGCCGGGCAAACAGTCCCACCAGCAGCGCTACAAACGCCATTCGCAGCGCGAGCAACAACCACCGCATCACCTTCCGCCGACGAGCGTTCTCTTCCAACACGATCCTCAAAAAACGAATCGTCCCCAACTCGACCCGCTTCGTCTTCAATCGAAAGAAGAGGTGAATCAGGATCGGCACCGCAAGGGCGACCAGTCCGGTGATGAACGATGTTTGAAGAAATGAGGGCATGGGGACGTTCACGAGTCAGAGATCAGAAGTAGTTTCGAGGAGGGGTAAGTCGCGGGTTGCTTCATTAAACTTTTGCTCGTCGCACCAAGTAGTCAACCAGTGCCTGATCGAGCGGGTCATCGGTTGTGGATTCGATGTGATCGACGCCTCGGTTGAGGCACGCGCGGCTCAATTCCGTTCGCCAGTTGTTGATGGCGACGAGATACTTCTCGCGGACGCCCTCGGCGTGAGTCGTGATCTCCTCTCGCGTTTCCAGATCGCTGAAACAGATGTTGCCATCGAGCGGCAGGTCGCGCTCCCACGGATCCCAGATTTGATAGGCAAGGACTTCATGCTGGCGATAGCGAAGCTGATCCAGCCCTCGTGTGATGGCGTCCATGTCGTCGAAGAAGTCGCGGATGATGACGACCATGCCTCGGTGACTGCACAGTTCCGCCGCTTGATGCAGCGCTCGCGAGGCATCCGACTTGGGCCGAGCTTTCGTCGTCGCAATCACTCGCAGAATTTCATCCAACTGATGGGGCTTCGCTCGCAGTTCGAGATGCGCGACGACTTCATCCGCGAACAGCGTGATGCCCACCGCGTCGTGTTACTTGAGCGCCAGATGAGCCAGTGCCGCCGCCAGTGTCGTCCCATACGAGAGCTTGCTGACACCCTTGTTCGCACACTCCATCGACCCGCTGATATCGACCAGCAGGTGCAGGTTCATGTTGGTCTCCGCATCGAACTCCTTGACGTAGAGCTTCTTCGTGCGTGCGTACAGCTTCCAATTGACATGCCGCAGATCGTCCCCCTGCGCGTACTCGCGATGCGAAGCGAACTCAACACTGAATCCCACGAACGGACTGCGATGCAAGCCGTGCAAGAATCCTTCCACGATGCCTCTCGCACGCAGCTCCAGGTTGTCGAGCCGAGAAAAGACAATAGGGTCGGTCAAAGTTGAAAGGGTCGCGTTCATGGCCATCTCATTTTTCTACCCTCAATTTTTCTGCCATCACTTCTTGCCGGAACATGGCAGAAAGATTGAGGGTAGAAAAATGAGAGCCGCCGCCTGCGGGACTTACTTGTCAGGCGGAACGGCTTCGAGCAGGCGGTTGACCAAGCTGTCGATGTTGTCGGCTTGCGCGTGGAAGTTGAGCACCAGCCGATGCCGCAGCACGGGATGCGCGACGGCTTTGATGTCTTCAAAATCGACGTGATAGCGGCCAGCCAGGATCGCTCGCGCTTTCGAGCCGAGTATTAGAAACTGTGAGGCTCGCGGACTGGCTCCGTAAGAAATGTATTTGTGAATCGCTTCGAGCGACTTGGCCGACGCTCCGGAGTCAGGCATCCCCGGCCGAGTCGCCGCGACCAGCCGAGCGGCGTATCGCATCACGCTGTCCGCCACCGGCACGCCGCGAACCAGCTCTTGCAGACGGAGTACTTCGTCGGAATGTAGGACCGCTCCCGCCTGCCCCATCACATTACTAGAGCATTTTGAAGGTTGGTCTTCAGTAGCCACCTTCGCCAGAAGGTGGTTGTTCGCTCCCCTCCACGCTCTGGCGAGCGTGGCTACAACACTGC
>JAYVOX010000268.1:0-1993 GCA_043757695.1 Schlesneria sp. | reverse complement strand
TGGCACTCACTTTACTTCGTAGCCACGCTCGCCAGAGCGTGGGGACAGTGAAATTGCCGCGAGAATCCCACCGTCTGGCGACGGTGGCTACCTAAAGTGAGTGCCATTGGCCGTGAGGCCCCGGACTGTTCGACGAAGAATCCGGGGCCTCACGGCACCCGGCTCACACTGTTCTTCTGATTGATCTCGCCAGTTGTTGATTCGCCCACCATCGGCACGCCACTGCGCGGCACTTGGCAGTGCCCTCTCGTGTCAGAGTTTCTTCTCGACACCGAGTTGGTGGAAGTAGTGCGTCACGTTGGCTTGGTTCTTGAGCAGCCAGTCGATCCCCGGTTCGTTGTGCATCGCTTTATGAATGGCCTTCGCGGTGGCGGCTCGATTGGTCTCGAACAGGATGTTGTGATCGACTTCGACTTCGGTCACGCTCGGATCAAGCCACACCGAGACGATGATCCCGAGATCATTGGCCTTCTCTTTCGGAATGTCGCCCGCCCGCACGGCGTCCAGCACACCGTTGGCGATCCCTGCTTGAACGGACCCCATCAGAATGTTGGTGTACTTGGTGTTGTTCACCGTCACCTTGCTGACCATCAACGTGACCGGTCGCACTTGCACGTCACAGTTGAGGATTGCGAAGACGCGCGAATGGCCCTTGGTTTGATCGCCGATCAAGTTGGCGATGGCATAGCCGACCGGGCCATCGAGTTCGCCGATGACCACTTCCGGTTCCGCTGCCGAGTAGGCCGGGGCCGCTTCGACGAGAGCCTCCCCAGTACGCATGACAATTCGCGGCAATGCGGCTGCTGATGCGGCGGCCTTCTTGACAATCTTCTTATTGGCAGCCTTCTTCTTCGGCATGACGATCAGGTCCTTGAGAAATCGTGTTCGAGAACAGTGCAGGTGGGTCGACATCTCGACTCCCCGCTGGAATCACGGGACAGCCCTGATGAGCTGTTAGGGCAGCTCACGAATGCGCAGTTGTTTGAACTCGACCGGAGCGCCTTCGGATTCGAGGCAGAGGTAGCCGGTCTTCGGTTCGCAATTGGTGCCGCCCGAAACTTCCTCACCATTCACCCAGAGTCGGACTTCGCCGTTGATGGCACGCACGTAGTAGTGGTTCCATTCGCCCAGCCCCTTGCTCAGGTTCTTCCTCGGAAAGCTACGCGAGCCACCGGGAGCGACAGGAGGGAACGGCGTCATTTTCGACTTGCCGACGGGGAAGACATCGCCGTTGGTCGTGAACCAGTCGGCCTTCTTGCCGCTCGATTTTTCGTACTGCTCGGTAAAACCGTGGTCGAGAACTTGGACCTCGATCCCACCGGCGGGAAGCGAGTTGGGTTTGAGTCCCGTCAGAGATTCTTCCGTCGCCCACACGAAGATGCCCGAGTTGCCGCCCGCCTTGAGATGCCGCCACTGCGCGACGAGTTCAAAATTGGTGATCTGCTTGGTGGAGCGAGTCACACCGACCGGCTTCCCCGTGCAATGCACTTCGCCGTCCTTCCACGTCCACGTGTCGGGATCGCAGTTCACGTTGACGAAGTCGGCCTCACCCAACGCTCTCCACCCCAAGCCTGTGCCGTCAATCATGGCCTTCGGCAAACCGACCGGCTCCTCTTGAGCGTTCAGCCAACCTGCGCTGAGCAGCAACATTGCGAGTCCGCGACACACATGACCGACGAGACGAGTTTTCATGCGAGAACCTTTGCAGAGAGAGTGAGTCGCCGCACGAATGCGGCACGAACCGACGACGTTGTTTCACGCAAGCGAACTCAAGCCAGTTTCACGCAAGCGAACTCAAGCCAGCGACTGGGCTACGAAGACTTGCCGATCGCACTAGTAGACGCCAACCGTCGTCGTCTTCGCGAAGACGTGGAAGGGGCGTGTGCCGCTGATACCGTCCCACGGATACTTCTCGTGCGGTTGTTCGCGTTCGCCTTCGTCCCGTTCCATGAAGCCGGGAATGAAGAGTTCCTTGGTCAAAGTGTAGAGCTTC
>JAYVOX010000267.1:0-7279 GCA_043757695.1 Schlesneria sp. | reverse complement strand
GCCGTCAGGCTGCGGGTTCTTAATCGCCGCAGGAAACCCGTGGCCTTACGGCACACGGCTCGCCTGAAACATCTCACTTTTGGCCGCGTGAGGTATATAATCGTGCCCCCAGCCAAAGCTCTTCTCATCCATGCCGATGCACTTGGCTGCGTCGAACGTTCGCACCTTTATAAACCGCGTTCGATCGCCAAACCGCGTTCGATCGCCCAAGTCATCCGCTGCTGAAGGCTGCTCCAATTCATCTTAAGGTGAGCGGCAACTGTAATTCGACCCGTCGTACATCGGGTAAGCCAAGACTTGCCGCTCGCCTTCTTGTGGAGACCTGCGGTCGCGACCTGTGTGGGGTCAGGAGACCCGCGCACAACAGGAGACACGCGTGCAAGTTGCAAGGCATCTTGCTTATGTTCAACCCATCAGCTCGGGGATTGGTTGGCCATGATCGACGATCGGTGTCGGGCGGCCGTTGAAGTCTTTGATCAACGTGGTGGCGGAGTCGATGCCGAGGTGATGGTAGATCGTGGCGAGAAAATCGCCGGGGCCGCAGATGCGTTCGATGGAATCTTCGCCGCGCTTGTCGGTGCCGCCGATGAAGCGGCCGGTGTCGATGCCGCCGCCAGCCCAGATGTTCGAGAAGGCGCGGGGCCAGTGGTCACGACCGGGTTGTTGAGTTCCGGCGGGAGCGCTGGCATCTCCCTCGCCGGTGCTGGCAGCGTAATTGATCTTCGGCGTGCGACCGAATTCGCCCGTGACGACGACAAGGACTCGCTCATCGAGGCCCCGCTCGTAGATGTCTTCGATCAAGGCGGAGACCGCCTGGTCGTAGGCTGGCGTGCGGAACTTCATCGCGTCGAAGACGTGCATGTTGACGGCGTGGTCATCCCAGTTTTGGACGCGACCACAGAGCGGCCCGGCCAGACTGGTCGTGAGCACCTCGACCCCCGCTTCCACCAAGCGCCGCGCGAGCAGCAGTTGTTGGCCCCACTGATTGCGACCGTACCGATCGCGAACGCGCGGGTCTTCGCGGTTCAGGTCGAAGGCTTCTTTCGTCTTGGGATTGGTCAGCAGCGTCATCGCCTTCGTCTCGAACTCATCGAGTGCGGAGAGCTCTCGCTGCTGATCGAAGGCTCTTTCGAGCGTGTCGAGGTTTTGTCGCAACGTCGAACGGCGGCCGAGGCGGCGGACTTCATTGATATCCGAGAGGCCGATGTTCGGCACCGAGAAGGTCGGGAGATCCGGGTTGCCGGAGACGACGAACGGTGAGTACGCATCGCCGAGATACGCGGGGCCGTTGTATTCCAGCGGCGGGTTGATGCCGACATAAGCGGGCAATGGATTCTGACGCGGGCCGCTTTGCGACCGAATGTAATTGGTCACCGACATCCAGTCGGGCAGACGCGGTTTCGGTTTGTCGCGCGCGTCGGGATCGCCGGAGAGCAATTGCATCGAGCCTGCCGGATGACCGCCCGCGTTTTGACGCATCGACCTCAGCACGGTGAACTTGTCGGCGATGGCCGCTTGTCGCGGCAGCAGTTCGCAGAAGTTGAGACCGGGCACCTTCGTCGGGATAGTTCCGAACGGCCCGCTATAGTCGCTGCCAGCGTGAGGCTTCGGATCGTAGGTCTCGATGTGTGAGCAACCGCCCGGCTGCCAGACCATGATCACGGCATTCTTCTCGCGACCGTTCGCCGCCGATGGCTCGGCCGCACGAGCCAAGCTGTTCGCCTGCAACCGGAGGATGCCCGGCAAACTCAAACTAGCGAAGCCCGCCAGCCCCGTCTGCAAAAAGGCACGACGACCGCTCGCTCCAAACGGAATCGGGCCGGGACAGGATTGGTGAGGATGTGAGTGGGTCATGATTTCTCAACTGGCTCGTAGGATAGGCACTCTTGCCCGTCGGGTGGTGGGTGAACTCGTAATCGCTTGAGACCACGGGCTTCATGATGTTGATGGCGGGGGGCAAAGACAAAAACGGGCAGGAGCGCCCATCCTACGGACTACTTCGCTGCGGCCTTCACTCGGATGGCGATCGGCTCGGACACGACGATATCCACAATATCTCTCGGCTGAGCGGTGGCGGTGGCATTCTTCAACTTTTGATCGGCGGCAGACATGGCGGTCACTGCGACTTTCAAACGGGCGGCGACAGCGGCCACCAGTTTGTCGGCTTCGGGTTTCTTTTCTGCGGGAGCGGCAGTTGCCTCGTCGGTCAGTTTTTTCGATTCGGTTTCGAGGGCCAGCACCTCTTGCTTCACCTTTTGCAAAGTGGCTTCGGCGGCTGCGACCGCTTCGGGTTGATGGCGATACTTGGTGACCGCTCCGCCGTAGAACGCGATCAAGTAATCGCCCGGTAGAGTCTTCAATGTCACGAGATCGACGACCACTTGAGATTGATCGGCCGTCAGCGGGAGCGTGATGACGGGGACTCGATCAAAGCCGACGCCCGCAGTGCGGAGTTCCATCGTCGCGCCGGAGAACTCACTGCGGCGCGTGAGAGCCAACGGGATCGTGAGCTTCTCGCCGACCGTGGCTTCGATTACGGTGGCCGTCGGAGCCGCGATCGAGAGCGGTGCGAAGTCGAGACCGCTGACCGAGACTGGCACGTCGGCCATCAATCGCGGCGCGGGAATCTCGCCCCACGAGTCCGGGATCGGCCAAGCGTAGGAAGCGAGACGACACGGACGCATGACCGCCGCGCCGTCGATGGTCGCTTTGCCAAGGAACGTTGCTTGGCCAGCAGAGCGAGGTGCGTTCTGATTCGCGGTGACGAGCATCATCCCGCGCGATTGACCGGCCGGAATCTTCAAGCCCTGAGCGGTGACTCCTTCGGGAAGACCTTCCATCGCGAGGTCGATATCGCCATCGAAACCGTCTCGACGCAGCGCGACGACTTCCAACACCATCGTCGCTCCGCCACGCAGGGCCAGCGGTTTCGACAGCGCGTTGCGATCGCCGTTCCGCAGTTCCATGTGCATCGCCCAAGCGACGAGTGCGAAGTCAGGAGCCGCCTTCCGAATGACGAGTCGATAAACATTACGCGGATCGTTGCGCGTTCCGCCAAACAGATCAGTGAGTTGCAGACGATGAACACCGTCCTCCTTGATCTCCAACTTGCCGAGGATGTCCGCGCTTCCGGCGTTGTACGGCGGCCCGTCATACGCATAGCCGTTGCTCGACACCTTCACGGGACTGGGGATGTCACTGAACTCGGCGACATCGGTCAGCTTCTCTGCATCACCCGTGCGAGCGACATGTTGCACGAGGATCGACGGATCGGTCGGCAAACCGAATCGCTCGGACGCGACTTCGACCCACCAGACTTCTCCCTTCTTGGCCTCGAACTCAAAGACATCAACATCCGCCGCCGGAAAGAAACTCCCCGAGATATCGCACGGCAGCGAGATCTTCTGAGCCTTTGTGCGATCGTTGTTCGGTTCGACCTCAGCAAGCTCGGCCTGCTCTTTGAGACCTTGCGGCGGCCACGAGAACGAGTTCACCGGCTTCGTCGCCGGAAGCCGAACGACGGGCGCTCCGACCGGCAACTCCGACAACGCGAGCCGATAGTAATACGGCTGCCCTCCTTTGAAGGTCAGCTCATGCACTTTGACCACATACCGGCCATCAGCCGGGACAGTGAAGTCGAGCGCGCCCCCTCGGCGCTCAACCAACAAGTCGCGACCCAACGCATCGGCCACAATCAGCACGGCGTCGAGCTTGGAATCAATCCCCCGCGTCGCGCAATCAACGATGACTCGCTGTCCCTTCTTGCCCTCGAAGACGAAGTGATCGACAGCCCGATTCGTCATCACCGCGTTGCAGATCGAGTTGACCTTCAACTCCATCGCGGTGGCCAACGTCGTGTTCGGCTTCGTCACCGTGACTTCATCGAGCGTGCCGACGCAGAAGGCTCGCGAGGAAGAAATTCCCAGCCGCGTCATCACGCGCGCTTCGTGAATTCCGGTCGGGCAATCGGCGGCAATTGTCACGACAGACTTGTTCGCTTCCGGCTGCCCCGCCGCATCGAGCTTCCGCGCCGCCGTGATGCGTTTGTCCGAGAACGTCAGTTCGTTCGCATCGTCGATGTGTTCGCCGCTGATCGTGATCTCAACCTGAGACCCGACCTTCGCGCCCATTGGAGTGGTGGTTAGTAGGCGGGGAAGTGGCAGGCCGACTGATTGGGCGAATGACGGCGTGGTCATGGCCAAGAAAGCCATGAAGACAAGGGAAGGGAAGGACGAAAGGGGTTTGGAGTGAATCATTACGTTCTCCGTTGATTGTTCCGAGTAGCCACGCGGGCACGAGTCATTGCTTCGTGCAGGTCGGCCTCTAATGGTTAAACAAAAACTCTTTCGTATTGATCAACGCCCAAATGAGGTCTTGGTAATTCGCATTCGCGGCGGTGCCGGGTTCGTTCAGATAGTCGATCGCGGTCTTCATCTCTTGCGGACGGGGTTCGCGTGAGAAGGCGGCAAGGTACAGCTCTCTGACTTTCGCTTCGACCGGTTTCTCTTCTTTCGCCAAGCGTTCCGCGCGGCCGGTGGCGGCGGCCAGCTTGGCTTTCATTTCGGGGGCGTTCAGCAGATGCAGGCTCTGCGCGAGGCTTGAGGATTGAACGCGTTCGCATTCGCAGACGCTCTCGGCTTCGGGGCGGCCGAAGACTCGGAGGAACTGCGACGAGGCGTTGTAGCTGTTGTCGGGAAGTGCGACCGCTCGTGTGCCCGGCGGGAGATTGGCGAAGTCGGTTTGAGTTCCCGCCAGTCGGTCAATCGCGTCGAGCAATACTTCAGCCTGCAAGCGGCGCGGGTAGTAGCGCGAGTAATTTTGTCGATCGACGATGTTGTGCTCGTTCGGCACTTCGCTCAGTTGATAGGACCGCGATTGAGTGATGACTCGCACCAAGTCCTTCAGATCGAACCCGCTGGCGATGAAGTGTTTTTCAAGTGCCTCCAGCAGAGCGGGATTCGTCGGCGGGTTGGTGTCGCGGATGTCGTCTTCCGGCTCGATGAGGCCCCGCACGTAGAAGTGTTTCCAATACCGGTTGACGAGCGACTTGGCGAAGAACGGGTTGTTCTTGGTGCTCATCCAGTCGGCGAGTTTGAGTCGCGGGTCTTCATCGGCAGCAATCTCCGGGATGGCATCACCCAGCGCGGCGGGCTTGAGCGGCACAGCAGTCTTGATGTTGGTGGCGGTCGCGATGCCCCGTTTGTGGAAGATCAAATCCTCGCCGCGCGTCCCCGACGGCTTGCGGCCCACCTGACTGAAGAACGCGGCCAGCGAGTAATAGTCGTTCTGGCTCCAACGTTCGAACGGGTGATGATGGCACTGGGCACATTGCATCCGCACGCCGAGGAAGAGTTGAGCCACATCTTCGATCTGCTGCTTCGGTTCCTTCACGCGCTTGTACCATGCGACCGGCGGATTGCCGATCACGGTGCCGGTTGCACCGAGCAACTCGCGGACGAATTGGTCGTAAGGCTTGTTGGCCAAAAAACTGTCTCGCACCCACGCATGGAATGCGAAATTGGAGACGGTATCGCTGGCATCATCGCGGCGATTCTTCAACAGAGCGGTCCACTTGTTGGCGAAGAAGACGGCGTAGTCGGGACTTCGCAGCAACTCGTCAATCAACTGGTCACGCTTGCCTTCGTCCTTACTGGCGAGGAACGCGGTTGTTTCCTCTTCGGTCGGCAATCGCCCGCCAATATCGAGGGTGACTCGCCGCAGAAACGTCGCGTCGTCGCAGACCGCTGAGGCCGGAATGCCGAGCCCCTTGAGATTCGCGAAGACCGATTCATCCACAAAGTTTTTCGACGACGGCAGGTTCTCGACCGGCGCACCGAGCGGCACCGACGCGCTATAGACCGACACCTGCCCCTGATACCGCACCATCACCGCGACGTTCCCTGTGAGGTCGAGAACCTTCACCAGCCCGCGTTCGTTCACGTCGGCCATCGCCCTGTCGTTCGCTTCGTAGAGCGCCATCGCGGTGACATCGCGCACGCTCCCGTCCGAATACTTCGCGATCGCTTGGAGTTGTTGTTCCGTATTCCGCTTCGCCACACCGCGCGCTGGCTGCACTTCAAACGACACCAGTTTTTTTTCATTGACGCTGTCGAACGGCGCTCCCTGACGAAT
The DNA here is from genome assembly GCA_043757695.1 of Schlesneria sp. Lineage (GTDB taxonomy): Bacteria > Planctomycetota > Planctomycetia > Planctomycetales > Planctomycetaceae > Schlesneria. The sequence goes on along the minus strand of JAYVOX010000267.1, from coordinate 1,147 downwards.
CCACTCACGCAGCAGAGCGTACCCTTCCGATGTCGGTTCGAGTCGAACGCCCCCTCCATGAGGCAACTGTCCCGAGGCCTTCATGAGCAACAAACTGCGATCGGGTGCCCCGGAGAACAGCCGTCGGCCGCGTCCCTCTTTCACCAGATGTTCATAGTCTTCGAGCGGCTCGAACCCCAGCAGCGACAGTTGAAACCCTTTCTGCCCGCCACCCGCTTTGGCATGGCAGACACCGACATTGCAGCCCGCCTTCGTCAGCACTTGGACGACATCGTTGGAGAAGCTGACCGGCTGGTTTGCCGAACAGATACGGAACGCACCAAACGACAAGAAGCACACGCTCACCAGCGTGAGCTGCCAATCTCGTCTCAAGGAAGTCCATCGAAACTGTTTGCCGGAACTGGTCATGTCATTTTCGTTTGAACTCAAGATCAGGCCCCCAGTTTTCTACAAAACGTAGCACACTCGGGGACGCAATCCACACGAAAGTATCAGCCATTACAAATGCTTGAAAGAGTGATGGCTTCAAGCCGTCACAAAATCTCAACATTTGATCGGACGGTTTCCGGTGCGATGAGCGGATTGTGGGGGACTGTTTCCCGCGTTCACATCCCGGCATGAATGAACAACGGCAGCATCTCGGCAGCTCAAATGACGGTGCCAGCCGGATGATGCTTGGTCACAGGAACAAGTGCTCAGACGGCAAGAACTCCGACGGCCTTGTGAGGATTCGCCCGAGTGTCACGAGGAATTGGCCGACCGATCACGCTTCTCAAAGCAGCTCTCGGCTCCTCGTGAGACCGCACTTCACGAGGCCTCGCGATCATCGACTGATCCTCGCAATCCGATGGGGCCACCAGAATCGACGACGCATGCGAGTCCCCCCTGCGCAGTGATCTTCGTTCGATGAGACACTCGTTCTTCCTGCCCTGCTTCCCGAGACGATCCGACATTTCGCTCGGCGAGTAGAGCGACTCGAAGAGATCGCTCGTGGCAGCATGGGGACTTCTGAAAAGTGGCTCTCCGCCATACCTGTTGGCCCGCAGAAATCAGCCGCAGGGCGCTAGCCCCGGTTAAGCGAAATTGAACCGGGGCTAGCGCCCTGCGGCTGATGTGCCACAAGAATCAACACGAATGGCGGAGAGCC
>JAYVOX010000266.1:0-7283 GCA_043757695.1 Schlesneria sp. | reverse complement strand
TGCAGTGTTGTAGCCACGCTCGCCAGAGCGTGGAGGGGAGCGAACAACCACCTTCTGGCGAAGGTGGCTACTGAAGACCAACCTTCGAAATGCTCTAGCACCGTAGACCATGTCGTAGCCTTCTTCGTCGAGCTGCTTCCTGGCGGCGTCCGTGACCTCCAGCGAGAAGCCGTTGTCTTCGAGGCGTTTCTGCAAGCGGACGAGTTGCAGTTCGACGATCTGCCGAGTCTCGTGGTTCGTCAGCGAGTGGAAGACGATCGTTTCATCGACTCGATTGAGGAACTCGGGGAGGAACTCGGGGAGGAACTCTTTGCGGAGGGCGGCCATCACGCGGCGCGCGATCTCGGCTTCTTCCTCCTTCCCGGCGAGGTCCATGATCGTCAGGCTGCGATGTTGGACATCATCACGACGGTGGTATTCGTGAAGTCCACCGTGCGGCCGTGGCTGTCAGTGAGGCGTCCGTCTTCGAGCAGTTGCAGCAGGACATTGAACACGTCGCGATGAGCCTTCTCGATCTCATCGAGCAGCAAAAACGTGATCGAGGCCGCGGTGATCGCGATCACCACCAGCAACTCACTCAGCGTCAAGGCGAGCTGAAAGTCCGTCTTACCTTGCGAACGATTTACCGTGAGAATCTCCTTACGGAACAGTTGTCACAGAGTGAACAAGTCTCGCGAGTTTGAGGCTCTCGCCCAACGCGCCAGAAGAGTCTGATCGTGTCGTTTTGATTTCGTCAATCGCGTTCACTGAATTTCAACAGGCCCTAGAGACTTCCAGATCGGAGTACTCGATCGCATCCTTCGAGATTTCCATTTGAGTTGCTTCCGATAAGAGTCCAACGAGTCGAGTTGCATGGCCTTCCGACCTCCCGGCAACAGACCTTCCAGTCGCTGCCAATGCTCATCAAGCAATTCAAACCGCCACATGACATCCGCTTTGGTAGAGGCAAAACTGCGGGCCAGCAGTTGGCCTTTCCAACTCAGTCACGCAATCAGCAACTCAGTCACGCAATCAGAATTTCAACGCGGACGAGCGCAACACCAACACTGAAGAACTGGAGTCGCCGATGTCGTGAGAATTCAGAAATCGCCGAACTCTCACGAGTTTGGCGACCCCAAGTTCAAGCATTGAAGCATGCACTCACAAAGACGAGTCAATCGCCTCGCAGCCTCGCTCGAACACAGGCTGACACGGCGTTTCTCACGAGCAAACGCCGAATCTGAACCCCTGACTTGACCGAGCTGGATTCGTCTTCTATCGTCTCGCCGCAGCGGTGGCTGGCTAAAACAACGGTTCGCCAGATACCGCAACTGCGGACGATTAGCTCAGTTGGTTAGAGCGCCACGTTGACATCGTGGAGGTCGTTGGTTCGAGTCCAATATCGTCCATCCCCAAGATTCGCACAGAATCGCAACCGACAGCAAACCCCTGCAAAACAGGGGTTTGTTCGTTTGTGGCACTCGCCCGTTGCGAGCCGTTTCCGAGGCTTGCAGACACCAACTGCGCCGGAATATGCGCCGCCTTGGGTGATGGCAAGAACGCAGCGGCTTCCTCAAAACTTTCCTTGGTGGTCTTGAGGTAAAACTCACGGGCCACCGTCACGCTGTTGCCCAGCCAGCGGCAGACGCTGTGTTCCGGGACTCCACGATCCGTCAGTTCCGTCTGACGAGTCTTTCGCATCGCATGGAACGGCTGATGCCACGGGGTCAGACCGGCCTTGGTCACGATGCGGTTGAAGTGAGTCCGCAAGTTCTGTGTGGCGTCGCGGTATCGAGTCACAACGTACTCGTCTTCGGGATTGAACGCCTCTTCCAAGTAGGGGCGCAGCTCCCCGAACAAGGGGATCGTCCGCTCGCCGAGTCCGTCGTGGTGAGCCGTCTTCGGACTCGTCACCTTGATCGAGTTGGCCTGCCAGTCCACGTCGCGCCATCGCAGGGCCAGCGTCTCGGATGGCGTTCTGAGTCCGCCAAATCGACTGAGAGCCACGATCAGCCGCCATTGAGCATCCGGGCAGGCGTCGATCAGCTTGGCGGTATCGGCCACCGTGAGGAAGTGGAATCCGTTTGCATCACCACGGACGGCAACCTTGATGTCCTTGGCCTTGAAGGGATTCTTGACCAGCAGTTCGGCATCGACCGCATCATTGAGAAACTGCCGCGCAAATCCCGTCATGCGGCGAGCCGTGTTCTGGCTGAGCGGCTTCTCTTTCGTCGTCATCCACCGCACGAAGTCCTTGGCGTCGGCCACGGTGATTTGGTCGAGACGCTTCCCCTTGAAGAAACTCGCCAGCAGATTGCGGGAGCGTTTGTAGACGATCACCGTGGCGGGCTTCGTGTCGTTCCGCTTGGCGATGTAGGCATCCACAAACGCGACCAACGTCAGCACGACCTTGAGTTGCCTCGGTTCGGCCAGCCCATGATCGCACAGCTTCCCGTGAAGATCGTCGGGAAGTTCTGAGAGCCAACGCGACGTGTCGCGGTCGGGTGAGTTGCCCAGCATGTTCGCCGAGAGCAACGCCTCAACCTTGATCTTGAACGACTCGGCGTCTCGCTGGGAACACTTCCCGAGTCGGATCGCTTTGCGGGAACCATCACGGGCCACAAACTGGATTCGCTTGCAGCCGTTCGCGTCGCGGGCAATGGATGCCATGTTACTTCCCTTTCCGCTTCGGAGCGGCTTTCGTTGCGGTCTTGCGTGTTGAGGGTCGGAGTTCCAGCCCAAAGTAGCCAGCCAATTTGTCGGCAGCGGCGAGGCTGATGGACGCCTCGCCCCGAGCGAACGGCATCAACGATTGCCGGATGACGCCCGTCTGTTGTTCCAGGGTGAGGAACGGCAGCCCGCTCTCATTGATCGCAGTTCGCAGCGTTTCGGTGATGGTGTGTTTGTCGGCCATAGTGTAGACAAATCTACAGACGAACTTGACGGTAGTCAATGCTCAGTTTCTCGGATCGTCGGGTGTCGGTGTGAGAGCGGGTGTCGGTGGCTGGGTCATGCTGTCACCTTGAACTGCATTTGGAATCCCGTGCTATCGAATGCTCGACGAAACGCCTGTTCGACTTTTGGCACGTTTCCCACCGTTGCATAGATCGCGTCGTGTAGGCTGATAAGGAACATGCGAGGGAATCGTGTCACCAGATCAGCCGCCACCGTCTCAATGACGAATGAGGACTCTGCCCGCTGGAGTTCGCGGATCAAGTTGGCGTGTTCGGTCCCGTCTCGGTTCACCCGGCGGATGAATGCGTGAACGCTCGGGAACAACTGCCGAAACGCATTCTCGACGACGCTGGAGTACCGGCCTTTCTTGGCGAGGACATCGACAAGAAATCGTCTCTTGATCTCGCCTCGGCCGATGCCGTCGGCGCGAAGTTGCTCCGCAATGAACTCGTAAAAACGTCCCGTCTGGACGAGCGAAACGTACAAATCGAAGTCGCCTGATGGGGCAAAACGAGAATCATATTTGCCTTTGCTTTGTTCCCCGTCTTCGTCCCCGTCCCCGTCTTCGTCCCCGTGCCTGTGGCCTTGGCCTTCCGTCATGAGCTTGGCGAGCAAGGCTGGTTGAGCGCACGACAGATCTACACAACCGAGCGGTTCCCGATTGACGTGAAGGCTGTCCCGTAGTTCCCGCTTCAGGCTCGTGATGTTGTTGGAGAATCTGCCGTAGCGTCCGACGTTGACGTGGTACTCGCGATGTTCGATGTCTCCGATCAGAATCGCCTGAACGTCGAACGGATTGCATTCCGGCGGAAGGCTCGCCAGCGTTCGTCGTGCTGCTGCGCCGTCAATCCGCAGTCGCAGTTGCTGGCGAGCGAGCGCCCGATGTACCGGCTTCATGCGTGCGTCCCGTTCTGCCGTCGCCTGGTCGTGGAACTTCTCCAGCCGCCGGATGAGCCGGGAATCCGTGGCCGGGACTCGGACGTGCTTGTCGGCAACGAACCGCGCCGCCAGTCGGAACCCGAATGATCGTTCACCGACTGTGTACCGGAATCGCTCCACGGCCCCGCCGTCCAAGAGTGATTCGACAACGGCCGCATAGGTTGTTGATCGCATGATGGCCTTCAGCAACTTGCCATGCAGTCGCACAACGCCAAGATCATCAACGTCTCGCCGCGCCAGCTTCGTGAGCACCAGGCTGACGAAGTATCGCGCGTCATCCCACCGGCGCAGCAGTACGGGCGAGGTGAGAAACTCGCCGGGATCAAATGAACTCGGCAGCACGAACGAAGGGGGCTTCATGCGTTGTCCCCTTCCGTGTCGAACTTGTCACGGGCGATTTGGAGAACCGCCGCGTCCCACGGCTGCGTCGGATCGTCAGCCAGCAGCTTCGCAGTTTTTCGCTTCAGCGCGGGCACGTCGGCCGCGTCCGCGTACTCGTCCGCATCCGCCTTCAGGACATCGAACCGTTGCTGGATGAACTCGTTCTTGAGCGCACGTCGATAGGCAGCGTCCAGCGTGTCCGCGTCGGGGATGATTTTCTTGACGCCGTGTGCAACGAGTTTGCCTTCGATGAACTTCACCAGATCGGCCGACTTGAAGGCGTTTAGCTCGACTCGTCGTCCATCGGAAATGAAATCGGCTTCCTCTTTCGTCGCACCGTTCTGGACGAGGTTCGCACGCATCGCACGTCTCGATGCCTTGGCGAAGAACTTCTCGTAATCCAGTCCCCACTGCTGCACGTCGGCCAACCGCAGGCCAAGATCGACGGCACGAATCTTGTGTCTGAATCCATAGCGTTCGGATGAGCGCGAAAGTGTGCCAGCAATCGAGAATCCGGCTTTGTCGAAGTCATGTAACACCAGTAGTGGGATGTCATGCTCACCGCACAGGTGATCGACGAGTTGACGACTGGCGATGTTGCTCAATCCCTTCGTGGACATGAGCGCGAGATCGAACCGTTCGGCCAGCTTTACTTTCTTGAGGAGCGGCGCGAACCCCTCTTTCTCAACGAATAGGATTGCACCATACCGATGCTCGGGACCATGCGTCGGGAACAAGTCGGCCGGATTGTATGCCGCCTCATCGGACGCAGCACTGCCCGACAGATAGCGCCGCACGTCCAGCGTACCCAGCGCGACTTCGTGCGATGTATGCGGTTCGGTGAAGTGTCCCCGCGCATCGAAGACCACGTCCCATTCAGCAGCCGTGGCAGGGTTCGCCCGCATGTAATCCGGCAGCAGCGTTTGCGTGAAATACTTGTCGTCGAGTGGATCATCAGTGATGCCTTGGATGAGCCGACGAGCGGCATACATGATTTGGCGTGCGTGTGCGGGTAGCGTCCCATCGCTGCTCACGGCGCGATAGGCGGCCTCAATGTGTTCGTTGACGGCTTCCTTCAATGTCGTGCGTCGGTGGCTGGTGAGTGCGTGCCAACGCCGGGACTCTGCGTTGGCGTGCCGCTCTTCCGCCTTGCGCTGTTTCGCCCACTTGCCGGTAATGCGCTCCACCGAACCAATGATGAGTTGTGCGTCCATGTTCTATCCTTCGATGACGATGGCAGACTTGCCTCGATCCGTGTACGCCACGCGCGGACACGTCAAATGAATCAGCAGTACAACCGGCTCGTCTGCGGTCGCACGCTGTTTGGCGAGGATCGTGTCGAGACTCTGCCCGCAGCTCCCCAGTTCTCGGAACGGATTCAGAATGGACGGCGAGAAGTTGACGCCGGTGACGATGCGTCGGCGTGTCGCGCTGGGACACCACGCGAACGCAGTTTCCAGCACCCACGGCAGCCCGTCCCGCTCGCCGCAAATCTTGTGATAGGCGAAACTCTCCATCTCGCATCCCAGCGCGGCGAACTTCGTCGCGAGATGTTCCCGCCCGATGATGCCCAGCAGCGCCGGCTTGATCGGCTTGCTCGCGGCCTTCATTGCGTCCAGCAGCTTGACGAGTACCCCATCGTCCAGACTCGCGCCGTCCGTGTTGATGAGTTGCGTGAGCGGAGCGCGATGTAGTCCCGTGGCAACCAACGCGGCCTTTTGTTTCGCCGAAGTGGCCATGCCGCGAAACTCGGCCACCAGTTCCCGGACGGTGCGCTGGTGGCCTCGCTCAGAGTCGTGAGCCAGGTAGGCCGACACCAGCCGCGCGAAGTGTTCCAACCCGTACCAATGCGGCGATGTCGGATCGGACGGCTTCCACTTCCGCCATGCCGGATCGGTGGCTTTCACTTCCAGCAGCCGCTCGCCGAACCAGTCCAGCCGCAGGGAAATGTGCGGGTTGAGGAGTGAGCAGTCGTCGGTGATTTGTAGAAATCGCGACTTTGTGGTCGTGAGTGAACTAGCTGACTCGTCGGCCTCGTCCTCGTCGAAATCGTCGTTTTGTACAAATCGAGACTTTTCATCGAAGAGTGACCTAGCTGAATGGACCGTCACGGAAGTCCCGTTTTGTACAAATTCGTCTTCGTGCTGGACGTGTTCGATGACGGGCTGTTGCCGGATGCGATCCACCCGCAGTGTGATTTCGTGGCGGATGCCGCGAGCCGAGATGGTGACGTGGCCGCTCTCCCCGTCGAGCACGAGCGGCATTGCGACCACGGTCTTGAGCGCGTTCCCCTGCGCGCCGCGACAGGGCGACACGTAGGCTTCTCTGCTGCTGACTCGCACGGAGAAGTCGAGAACGCCTGCCACAACATCAGTCGGAATGCCGGGACCGTTGTCCGCGACTGTCAGACCGTGTTCGTCCACCATGACAGTGATGTTCGGTGCGATGCTGGATTCTTCGCAGGCGTCCAGCGCGTTGTCGATCAGTTCCTTGACGAGCACCAATGGCCATGCGGACTTGGCGTGTCCAATTTGTGCCGTGAGTTCCTTCTCACTCAGGAAGTCCAGCATTCGCGACGTGCTGAACGTCTCGCGTTTCAGTTCGCCGCAAGCTGCTCTAGTCTCGGCCTTGTGTTTTCGCTTCTCGGCGCGAGGGGATACACTGGTCATGTTGAGATTCCTTTCGCACGGCGGCGCGCATCCATTCACGCGGGGCGCGCCGTTCGTTTTTGATGGATGCCGCAGCGTCGGACATCGACGCGCGGCGGGGCGTCAGGTCGATGATGCGGCCGATGCCGATGGCCGTGGTCGCGTGGCTGGCGGGACCGGGTTGGCCTCTTGAGCGGCGATCCATCCCCGGAGCGTCTCGACCGAGTAGAGAACGCGACCTGAACCCGGCCGCCGGACGCAGGTGAGCGAGCCACGCGGTGCGGTCCAATCCCACAGCGTCCGCTCGGACACGGCGAGCATCCGGGCCGCATCGCGGGCAGCGACCAGCAGCGGTTCCGCGCCGATCGGCGCGGGGCGAGT
>JAYVOX010000265.1:0-7303 GCA_043757695.1 Schlesneria sp. | reverse complement strand
TCATCCGCGCCGGCAATCAGGCCAACTGGAACTTCGCGTACTGCCAGAGCGTGCTGTATGCCGAGTACATGGTCGAGCGATTCGGTGAGCCTTCGCTGGCGAAGCTGCTCGACGCCTACCGCCGCAACCGCACGACCGACCAGGCGATCCCCGAAGTCTTCGGCGTCGAGAAGGCCGACTTCGAAAAGGGCTATCGCGAATTCCTCGACAAGCTGGTCGCGGGCCTCAAGCGGACCGAGTCCGAACCGGAAGTAAAGCCGTCGCAGATCGAGAAGGCCTACGAGAAGAATAAGTCCGACCCCAAAGCCGCCGCCGACTACGCACGGCTGCTGCTGTTCATCCGCGAACGAGACAAGGCCCGCACGATCGCGAAGGAAGTTCTCAAGCAGGACCAGACTCAGCCCGTCGCCGCCTTTGTCGTTGCGGCCCTGCTGCTGCGAGACGATAAGTTCGACGAAGCGGCGAAGACGTTGGAACCGGCCCTCAACAGGCAGCATCCGAACCGGCACCTCCTCGAACTGCTCCTGCGAGTCCGCCTGAAGCAGAAGCGATCCGATGAGGCTTTTGCATTATGCGAACTCGGTCAGCAACATTTCCCGGACAACAGCGACTGGTGGAAGGGCACAGCCGCCGCCGCCAAGCTGACCGGCGACAAGACCCGCCGTCGCGAGGCTCTCGAAAAACTGGTCACCCTTGAAGCCGACGACCCCGCCCCAAGAAGAGCTTTGTCCGAGATGGCCCTTGCCGAAGGCAACTTCGACGACGCGCTGAAGTACGCCAAACTGACCCTGCACATCGATGTCCTCGACGCCGATGTCCACCGCCTCCTCGGCGAATCCCTTCGCGGCCTCAAGCAATACGACCGCGCCATCGCCGAGTTGGAAACCGCCCTCGAACTCAAACCGAAAGACGCCGACCTCCAAGTCTCCCTCGCCGAAACTTTTTTGTTGTCCGATCGCAAGATCGACGCGAACAAGCTCGTCGATGAAGTCCTCAAGCAGAAGCCCGATCACGAGGCGGCAAAGAAGCTGAGCGAGAACCTGAAGCAGGGTGCGTAACAACGTGCCTTTTTTAGGCGATAAGCAATATGTGTTACAGTTCGTTTTCACACTCTCTACGACAATTGATTGGAAAATGAGGCCAGCGACGTATGAATCCATTGACTCGCTCCGAACTACTTGTTCACTGGACCGGACACGATCTAGTAACTTCTGACAGCTTCATCGAACGCCTACAGAGTCTCTATCGACACGGACTATTTTATGCGTCTCCAAGTGTCGATGTTCTTCGCGGAGTCGGACCTCGGGATCGGGAATTGCCTCGATTGCCATCTATCTGCTTTACCGAAATGCGCCTCCGTCATGCACATCGTTTCTCAGAAATGTATGGGAGACTAGGCATCGTATTTTACCGCACTTACCTTATGAAGCATGGAGGAGCAAACCCTGTCTTTTACCTTCAGTCTGATAACAACGGAATCGTTAATACGATAGTCACCCGTCTTTCACAACGCGTAGCGACTTCCCCTGGTAGTCGAATGATTCATCGAGATTTTGACCTGCAATTTGTTCTTTCTTTTTGCAAGCCAATGAGCGATCCGGGCGTGGCGAGTCTTGCTTACTTTGAAGAGTATGAATGGCGCATGGTTGTGAATCCCAAATGGAAGACCGACGGCAGTGAACTCCCCCCTGAATACGTTTCGTGTAATGACTCCCCTTCCTCACGAGCATTTCGGTTCCGTTACGATCAAGTTCAAGCGATCGTTTTTCCCGATCACGAAACTCGCGTGAAGGCGATTGAAGATTCAATTCTGAAATCCCACTTCAAGTCACATATCCCCCAAATGATTGAGTTGGACCTATGCAGTCACGTGTAAGATGGGGTCTCGGACGCGGCGGGGTGGCTGGGGTCGAGCGTTTCGCTCGCCCCCAGTGATTGTCGCACCACTGGTGCGACAATTGTTTCTCGTTCTCAAGGACCGGCGTTGGAAACGCACATCTTTGTAGCTCCGCTTCGTCTTCGATCGCCAAGCAGAACTTGGAAGACAGAGAGTTCCGAAACTAGAAGAAAGTCTCGCCACTGGCGAGACTTTTGAAAGCGCGGGGTGGCCCGGACGTGGCTTTGGGCGTCCGGGATGCAGTGCGACAAGAGGCAACGATCCAATCTTCCACTGACAATCAGCCTCTTGTGCCAAGGCACCCAGACGCCCAAGGCCGCGTCTGGGCAACTCGGCGAGGAGACTGAGCGAGAACCTGAAGTAGGGTGCGTGGCAAACGCACCATCGTTCGCGTGAATGGTGTGTTCCGCGGGGTGGCCGTCCGGGTCGTAGGGTGGTCCCGACGTGGCTCTGGGCACCTGGGTCGCATGTGACAAGAAGCGGAACGAATGGGCGTCATTTGTTGTCGCCTCTTGTGATTTCATCAGCCGGACATCCGAGGCGATGTCCAAGCCACCGGGCGAACCATTTGAACAATGGATGCCCCTTGCAACTTGTCGCGGTCGGGACTAGCGTCAATGCAATGAAAGGGGGATTGTCATGAGTTTGATCACCGTCGAAGTGGATATCGATCACGGTTCGCTGACGGCGAAGCAACCGCACCTGTTGCCCGACCGGGGTGTCGGAACATTGACGGTCTTGCAGCCGGAAGAGGCTCCCCACCGACCTCAAGTACGAGTCATCCTGCCGCTGATTCACTGCGTTCCGGGAACCATCATCAGCCCGACCGACGAGGAACTCGATGACAGCCTCTGGGATTAGCCTCATCGATGCGAACGTTTGGTTGGCTTTGGCGGTTGATGCACACCTCCATCATGAACCCGCTCGAACGTGGTTCGACAGCCAACCCGACGAGAGCTGCGCTTTCTGTCGCATCACGCAACTGGCCCTGTTGCGACACTTGACCAACTCGAAAATCATGGGCACGTCGAACGTGCAGACTCAGCAGCAGGCATGGCGGAGCTACGAAGCCTTCGCGGCCGATCCGCGCGTCGTGTACCGCGAGGAGCCGGTCGGACTCTCAACAAGCTTCCAGTCATTGACTCAAAGCTCGTTCCCCGCTCACAAACAATGGGCGGATGCTTACCTCGCCGCGTTCGCCCAATGTCATTTCATGGAAATCGTGACATTCGACGCAGGCTTCAAATCATTCGCCGGTCTTCGCGTCCAATTGCTGCAATCAACGCCTTGACGCCGGGTGTGTGGCCGGGTGGAGCGTTTCGCGAAAACCCGATGTTTCCCTTCGGTCCAACACCGGCCATCCGACCGTGCCGCTTTGTTCGGGAATTGCTGTCTTCCAATGTAGTTCCTTCGTTCCCGTTGGGGACACTCGTGGGGCAGGAACTGCGGGCTGATGAAAAGTCGTTTGACACAGACTGTTGACGAGGCGGTTTCCTTTGGAGTGCGGCGGCTCGACGCCGCTTTGGAATTTTGGGCGCAGCCGTTTTGACTCGAACGCCAAAGCCAAGGAATGGAAAAACAAAAATGCCAAAGCGGCGTCGAGCCGCCGCACTCCAAATGAGTTCCTCAGTAGCCATCACGCGGAGCGATGATGGCGACTTTGGTCTGAGCCGAAGCGTCAGGGCTACAGGTTTTGAATAGCGCTCGTGATCTGGAGACGATTTGAGTGATGAGACGTGTTGAGGCGGATGTGGCACTTCTGACCGAGCGGCGGTACACGGCTGCGGTCGCGCAAGAGGGCGATTGGTATCTGGGCCATATCCTGCGCGAGGACCACTTGCTTCAGGCGGCTCTTGAGGTTCGCGGCCTCTCGTCAGTCCGCGTCGATTGGGCTGATCCGGATGTCGATTGGTCGAGCTTTCGGTGTGCGGTCTTTCGGACAACGTGGGACTACTTCGAGCGACTGCCCGAGTTCTCGGCGTGGTTGACTCGCGTTCAAGAGCAAACGCGACTCTGTAACTCGGCGTCCACCATCTGGTGGAATCTCGACAAGCATTATCTGGCCGACCTGGCAACGAGCGGCATCTCCGTCGTGCCATCACGATTCGTCGAACGGGGCAGCACCGCGACGTTGCCAGAACTGCTCAATGAGACTGGCTGGGAGGACGCGGTCATCAAGCCGTGCGTCTCCGGCGCGGCTCGTCACACGTATCGAGTCGATCGTCGGACGGCCGACTCTCTCGCCCCCATCGTGCGCGAGTTGTTGGTCTCTGAGTCGCTCATCCTGCAACCGTTTCAGCAGGATGTCGTCGAGCGTGGCGAGGACACGCTCGTGGTGATCAACGGGCGGTTGACTCATGCCGTTCGGAAGGTCCCCAAGGCGGGAGACTTTCGAGTGCAAGATGACCACGGTGGAACCACTCATCCGTACCAGCCGACGAAGGAACAGATCGAGCTGGCGGAGCGAGTGATGACAGCGTGTCCATTCCCGGCGGGATACGGTCGCGTCGATCTGGTCCGAGACAATCAGGGGGCCTTCGCCGTGATGGAACTGGAACTGATTGAGCCGGAACTGTGGCTGAGAAATCACCCGCCCGCAGCCACCGCGTTGGCAGAGGTCATCGCCGAAGCCGCAACCGCGCATTGAGACTCCCGGCAACACCGACTCTACGCCAGGTCATGCGTCTGAATGGTGCATTTCGCACCCGTTCGCGCCTCGATGCGGGGAAAGTTGAAGCTCGCCGACGCACCAGTGAAGAAAGCACGAGACCTTCCCAATTGGCCCGTCGTGGAGAAGAAGCCCGTCAAGCGGCCCGTCGCTCCGATTCCCGAATCGCCAGAAAAGCCGTGACATGGCACAGTCTGGGAACGGCCGTTTCAGATGACACAGGAGGCCCGAACAAGTGGGGCGGCACATTCGCCGGGTACCACTGGTGAAAGGCATCACTCGTCAGGGTTCCTCAAAGCCACTGGCGGCTCAAGGTGGCTGCCAGTGGCTTTCTACGTTGAGTGGCTTCCGGTGATTGAAGTCTGCCAGAGGCGGGCTATCGCGCGGCGGGAACTCGAACTGCGCGGACGGGCGCTATATCTCCCACGCGGCCACAGATGAGACATTCTTGGTGAGCGGGCGGCGTCAGCCCCCCGGTTCTTCACACGAGAAATCAGGGGGCTGACGCCGCCCCGCTCGCCCAATGCCCAATGTCTCACAAACTGCCGCGCGAGGTGTAGACCGAACGACGGGGAACGATGGCTCGCCGTTCCCCCGAAGGCCAGTCGAGCAATCGCAACTCGCGGCCGATGCCCGGCGGATCGACCACACCGTCGAACGCCAGCACGTCACCACTGGCTGAGAACAGGGCATGACGACAAGAGCGCGAGTCGAACTGACGGGTCAGCTTTCCCGTTTGAGTGTCCACAATCTCCAGGCGACCGGCCACTTCATTGGCGAGCGCGAGCCAGCGGCCGTCGATGGGCACGCCCCTTAACAGCCCGTTGAAAAAGGGAGGGCGAGGCTCCTGCCGAGCCGTTCTTGGTGGGAATATCACTTGTTTCTCGCGGATCGGCGGGAGCCTCGCCCTCCCGAGATGTCTTTTTCAACGGGCTGTTGAGGCCCTTGGGCGTGCCGCTTCGCCCGCGAGTGCAACGGACTTGCAAAACATTGGCGGTGTTGTGAGTGTGCCTGAGTCCGTTGTCTGAGTTGTTTTTGAGGTCACTTCACCCATGTCTTCCGCCGTGTTCGCACTGTTACGTCGATCGTTGCGAGTCGATGCTCGATCGCGCGGGCCGCATCTGGCTCGCGTCTGTCTGTTGATTGCGATTTACTTCGCGATCATTCAAGTCCAGTCTACGGTCGCCTTTTTTGGTGCGCCGGGGTTGAGGCTCTTTGGGTCGTTGGTCTGGTTGAACGTGACCTTCCTCACGCTGATGGGGATCGGGGCATTCTCCAGCACGATCACCGAAGAGAAGGAAGAGGATTCGCTTGGCTTGTTGCAGATGGCGGGGATCAGTCGGTGGGGACTGCTGCTCGGGAAGATGAGCGGCCCGTTGATGCAGGCGCTGCTGTTGGTGGCAGTCCAATATCCGATCACGCTGCTGTCGGTGACGTTCGGCGGTGTGAGCCACGTTCAGGTGCAGGCGGCCTACATCGCGTTGATGGGTTACCTATTGATGCTGGCTGGGGTCGGGACGTTCTGTTCGACGGTCTCGCACAACAGTCGCTCGGCGTCACGACTGATGGTGCTGCTGCTGGCGGTCTATTTCGTCATTCCGATGGGAGTCAATGCGTGGCTACTGTCACCCGTGGCGATGGGGCTCACGCCGACAACACGTTGGGCTTTGGGCGGCCTGCAGTCCATGAGCGTCTTCACTCAAATTAGCACCGCGCTGACGACCGGTCGCACCGAGTCTCCGTGGAGTCTCGAAGCGATCTTGAACCCGCTGATCGGCGCGAGCGGCTTGCTCTTGTCGTCGTGGCTATTTGAACGCTGCGCGAACCGACCGCGTATCGAACCGATCTCACGCGGGTTGCTCGCACGACGCAGCGGCCGATGGCGCTGGTTCAGTCCGGGGCGTCCTCGCACCAACGCCCTGCTGTGGCAGGGCTTTCATTTTTCAGCGGGGGGAGTCGCCGGACTGTTGATCCGGCTGAGTTGCTACGTGGCGTTGTTCGTGGCGTGCTGGGTTCTGAACCAGGGATCGACGATGCTGAGCAGTTACGAGTGGTTCTGCATCCTCATGATCTACGCCCTGCCATTCGATGCCAGCCTGCTGGTGTCTCGCGCGCTGCAAGACGAAGTTCGTGGCCAAACGATCCCGTCGCTGATCATGCTGCCTCGATCGGTCGCCTCCACGGTCTATTCCAAACTGGCAGGCGCGTTGATCGGATTGGCTCCCGGTCTGATGTGCATGGTCTTTGCCGTCATCGCCTCGAACATCCTGATGTCGATGCTCAACTCCAATGGAACGGGGCGTTCGGCGATCTTCTATCTGTGGCCAACCATTCTGCTCCTGCCGCATCTTACGGCGGTGATCTCACTGACTGTTCGTTGGGGAGCAGTGCCACTGGCGATTGGTGCGCTCTTTGCGCTGATGATGGTTGAGCAGGTGCTCCTCGGAATGTTCTTCATGTGGGGACTCGGCTCCAACACTCCCGAGCCACTCTTTGCGGCATTGGGCGTCGTCAACTTGCTGCTCTGCGTCGCCTGCCATCTGGAAACGCTGCGACGGTTTCGCAAGCTCGCCGAGCGTTGACCCGTCCACCCGACGCGCCTTGATGACGACGGCTTTTGTCGAAGCGGTTAGGTTCATTTGGGTGTGACCGGCATTCCGGAGCGATTTTTTGAGATTGGGGTGGCGTCAAACGCCTCGTTGGGGAAATACGGGGGTTGTGAAACGATCCTCGTGGTT
>JAYVOX010000264.1:0-2013 GCA_043757695.1 Schlesneria sp. | reverse complement strand
CACGACGATGGATGGGCAGTCCCCGCGACGGTCGGCGGCGTTGGTTCGAGGTGTGACTTTACTCGTGTTGCTCGGCTGCGGCATCGCTGTGGCCGAGGATGTGAAGACGCCGCCGGGCCTGAGAGTCTTCTACACCGGGCACAGTTTTCACATGTTCGTGCCGCAGCGGATCGAGCAACTTGTGAAGGCGGCGGGCATTCAGGGGCACAAGCTCGCCGGACAGCAGGGCATCGGCGGTTCGCGCGTCATCCAGCACTGG
Organism: Schlesneria sp.; assembly: GCA_043757695.1. Lineage (GTDB taxonomy): Bacteria > Planctomycetota > Planctomycetia > Planctomycetales > Planctomycetaceae > Schlesneria. Next base: position 1,754 of record JAYVOX010000264.1, on the reverse strand, counting down.
GACTTGGCCGACGAGAAGAACAAGGCCAAATCGGCGCTCATCAGCGGCGAGGTCGATGTCTTCACGATGGCGGCGCACGTCGCGATCCCCGACGAGGGGATCACGAACTTCACCGAGTTGGGTTTGAAGCACAATCCGAATCTGAGACTGCTCGTCCAGGCTTCGTGGTATCCGTTCGATGTCCCTGCAGGTTCGGGGCGGATCACCAACAATGTCCAGCGCGACGACGCCAAGATTGAAGACCTGCAAGCCGCCGTCGATGAATGGCGAAAAAAACTGGAGGCTCAGGCGGACGAACTGAACAAGACGCACGGCAAGCGAGCCGTCTTCATCGTCCCCGTCGGCGATGCGGTGGTGAAACTGAGATCGCTGGTTGTCGACGGCAAGTTCCCCGGCATCACAAAACAGTCGGAACTCTTCGTCGATCCGATCGGACACGTCGGCGGACACGTTCAGGCGTTGGCCTCGTACTGCAATTTCGCAGCCATCTACCGCATCAGCCCCGAAGGACTGAAGGCCCAGGCGGCGGGAGTCACCGACGAACAGCATGCAATCCTGCAAAAGCTCGCGTGGGAGACGGTCTCGAAGTACCCGCACACGGGTATCATGGCGAAGGCCGAATGAGGAGCTCCAAGTTGAAGCGATTTGTGTTTGTCATTACTCCGAAGGAGTTGCGTCACATAGCCCAGGGTTGCTCGCGGTAGTACAGGTACAGGGTACAGGTACAGAATCCCTGCGGCAGATGTACCCTGAAAGGGTTCCGTCATCGGCGTTTCTCGAATGACGCAACCCTTTCAGGGTAGGCTGCACACCCTCTTCTCAACCCAGGGTAGCCCGCATGCGCGGGCTACCCTGGGCTATGTGACGTAATCCCTTCGGGATAAGGTCCAATGCTCGCCGAGCCAAACTAGAAACCACTGAGTACCGACATGCCAGTTCCCGGGGTTCCGTCCATGATGCTGCCGTTGCTCGAAGCAATCGCTGACGGCGCAGAGTACTCGAACTCTGATGTCTACAATTCGGTCGCCAAGCAGATGAAAGTCGCGGCGGAAGACCTGCAGTTGATGAAGGCGGATGGCCAAAAAACGGTCTTTGATGACCGTGCCGCATGGGGAAAGACCTATCTCAAGAAGGCCGGACTGTTACAGAGTCCCCAACGCGGCACGATTCAAATCACCGAGTTAGGTCGGGAAGTTCTCAAGAACAAGCCCGCAAAGATCGACAAGCGGTTCTTGAAGCAGATTGGCGGCGCTGACTGTCTGGAACCGTTACGCACAAGAGAAGTTGTTCTGGCCGAGGAATCCCTCAGTGAATTGAGTGATGCGACTCCAGCAGAGTTAATTGAAGATGGCTACCAATCACTGCGCGGTGAACTGGTGGGAGACATCATTGAGCAAGTGAAACGCTGTTCGCCACAATTCTTTGAACGCCTCGTCGTGAAGTTGCTGGTGGCGATGGGATATGGAGGTTCATTGGAAGACGCCGGACAAGTCCTCGGTCGCAGCGGTGACGGCGGGATCGACGGGACGATCAAAGAAGACAAGCTCGGACTGGATGTGATTTGCATTCAAGCGAAGCGCTGGGAAGGCACGGTGGGTCGCCCCGTCGTGCAAGCGTTCGCTGGCAGCATGGAAGGCTTTCGTGCCCGCAAGGGCGTGTTGATCACGACCGCCACCTTCTCCAAAGAGGCCGAGGATTACATCACTCGCATCGAACGAAAGATCGTGTTGGTCGATGGTCAGCGAATGGCGGAG
>JAYVOX010000263.1:0-7338 GCA_043757695.1 Schlesneria sp. | reverse complement strand
CCTCCTTGAAGCCCCACCCACACTCACCCCGAAACAGTTCCCCCCAATCCTCTCCGCAAACATCCTTTGCCAAAACCCCAAGTTTTGCGCAGCCTACGCCTACCGTAGTCTTGTCGCTCCGCCGACAAGACCTCCCGTCGGCGGAGCGACGGGACAACAGTAGCGGGCGCTGGCACCGATTCGGCTGCTCTAGGGCTGAAATGCAGGCGAGATCTTACTTCACCTTGATTGGCCATCATTCACCTGTCTTCCCAAGCTTCTTCCGGTAGGCGGCACCACTCGACAATTGCTGAGATCGTTAGTCACGCGGTGCTTCATACTTTTCGAGGTGAAGAACCAATGTGCGTTTCGACCGCGTTGTGACCGGTGATTCAGTGTCAGCCCTCTCTGTTCTCGTGGCCTCAAGCCTGCTCAATGTGATTGGAGTGCCTGGGACGGCCGTGATTGATGTCCGGCATTTTGACTCGTTCAGAACGGGAGTCGTCTTCCCGTCTTCGGCGAGAATAGTGTTTCCGGTCTCGACTGAATCCGAATAACGAATCGAAACGAGAAACCCTCCGGAGTCGCGGGGTTCGACCTTTCCGCGAAGCAGAATCGTGCGCGTACCGAGAATCACCTTTCCCTGGAATGGTGATCCCGGACGAGTGACGACTTCAATACTGCTGAGTACTGCTTCCGTGGGTTGCTCATCCATTTGATGACTGTCGATATAGCCGACCGTATCGACACGCACCGTGTAGTAATCGTCGGCGTTTGCGACACAACCCGCGAAGCTTGCCATCACAAACGTGGCAACAATCAGACGATTCATGGTTTGTCCCTTCCGAGCATTGCGAGTTCTGTAGATTGGGCAGTGCCTAGCCTACAAATTGTGATCGCCACAACCATCACTCACCCTTCTTGCCAAGGCAGTACAGCCACTCCTGACGCTGGCCGTCCGTTTGGGTGGCGACCCGATGATAGATGCGGCCTCCACAGATCGTCGGGGTCGCGAAGACTTCGGTGCCGAGTTGGTTCTCACCCACAAGCTCGAAGGCGTTCGGGTTGGCTTTGAACACGTACGTCTGGCCCGCTTCGTTGGTGGCGAGGATGTGTTCTCCGACCATGACCGGTGAAGAACTGAATGTGCCGGCGAGGCGGTTCTTCCACTGCTCTTCACCCGTGTCGCTCTTCCAGCACATGGCCACACCCGCATCGAGTGTCGCGAACAAATAGCCGTCTCGCACCAACATCGAGGGAACATAGACGCGCGAGGTGTTCTCCCACGCAATGGTTCCCGAACCGTCGGCCTTGATCGCGGCGAGATGATTCTTCGGATAGCCGCCGCTGGTGTAGATGTGCGTCCCGTCGGTGACGGTCGAGGTCACGCATTCCTCCGTCGAACCTTTGATCTCCCACAGCACCTTGCCCGTCAGTGGATCGAAGCTTGTCACCAAATCGCAGCCCGTCACGAAGACCTGATCCTTCCCGGCGATCTTCAGAATGATGGGCGACGGATAGTTGGGCAGCTTCGGCCGCATCTGCTTCCAGACGATCTTGCCGGTCGCCCGTTCGAGTCCCGCAATCGCTCCCGCACCACCCTTGTTGTCGGCCGAGACGATCACCAGTGGACCATACAGCGCGGGAGACGAACTGAACCCCTGATGCAGCACGTAGTCGGTGATCTTCGTCTGCCAGACCTGCTTGCCATCGCGAGTCAGTGCCGTCGTGTAGATCGCTCCGTTGTTCAGGAAGTTCGCGTAGACCCGCTCGCCGTCACAGGCGGGAGTCGAATTGGCGAGCGTGCTTTTCTCATTCCCCTTCACGTCGAAGCCGCCAGTGTGGAGATCGGCTTGCCACAGTTTTTTTCCTGTCGCGCGGTCGAAGCACAAGACCGATTGGGCATCGCGTTCCTGCTCAGCCGTTTGCAGATAGACATGCTCCCCAACGACGATCGGCGACCCGTGTCCCTTCCCCGGAACAGGCGTCTTCCAGACCACATTCTCGGTTTCACTCCACGTTAGCGGCGGCTTCTGATCGGCGGCGGCGATGCCATTCCGATTCGGCCCGCGCCACCACGGCCAGTCGCCGGGCACCGACGCGATGAGGTCGGTCTCGACTTCACTCACTCTGTCCGCCGCGCGAGTCGGGTCTGTCACGAAAATGCACAAGCCAGCGAAGGCCAATATGGAAGTGAATCGAAGCATGGGTTGAGGTTCTCTGCGAATCGGTGGACGATCAAAACTGTGATTCAGGCGAGCCGGGTGCCGTCAGGCCCCGGGTTCTTCATGTTGGAACCCGGGGCCTGACGGCACCCGGCTCGCCAGTTCAAATTGCTGTGTGAGTTGTCACGCCAGAATATCCTGCATCACTTTGCCATGCACATCAGTCAGGCGGAAATCTCGGCCACTGTAGCGGTAGGTCAGGCGTTCGTGATCGAGACCCCGCAGATGCAGGATCGTGGCGTGCAGGTCATGGACGGGGTTCTCGGTGGCCATGTTGCCGAACAAGTCGGTCGTGCCGTAGGCCAGACCCAACACTGTTCGGCACGCTTTTTGCGCAAGGCCGGTGATCGTGATGAAGCGGCAGTCGGGCGCGGGGAGGGTCCCGTGGCGGTTGCACACGCACTTCGAGGTCGAGCGGCACGTGCCGCTTTCCTCAGTCTCGTAGTCTCGTAGGGTGGGCATTGCATTGCCCACCATTCCCGATCTCGAAAGAAAAGTGGTGGGCGATGCCCACCCTACAAGACTCCCTGTTTGAGCCACTCGACGCCAAGCCGCCCTACGCGCGTCTCAAACTCGCCACCCCCGACGCCCCTCACGACTTCCCCGAAGCGGAACGCAAAGCCGCCTACGAGTGGCTCGATGGGGTGTTGAAGTGAAGTGGCAGACGTGGAATCGACACCCTACACTCGTGCCGCGTTGCGACCCCGGTTGACGCAACTGGGGCCACCCAGCCCCAGCCACACAGCCTTTCCATCACCATTGCTGGCCGATACCAAGATGGACTTCCTTCGTATCCTGTGGGACGATCCTGACGACCCGGAAGGCAACGTCGAACACATTGCCGAGCACGGGTTGAGCAGGGACGATGTCGAGGATGTCTTGGAGAACCCGAGCAGCGAGGGGCGCAGTCATTCCAGCGGCCTCCCCTGCGTCTGGGGCTACACTTTGGAAGGGCTGTACATCCTCGTGGTCTATGAAGAGATTGACGAAGACTCGATTCGAGTGGTCACAGCCTACGAAGTCCCCGAACCGCGATGAGGGCCATCAACATGAACCGTAAACTGGAACGAGTCTTTCGCAGTCGCCCCCTCACAGCGGAGGAAGCCGCCCGCGACAATGAAGTGCGTCGTGCCGTGCAGGCCGAATTCCCACCGGCGACGATGCCTCACGAGTCCCGTTTGGATTCGCTCGGCGAAGCTCTGCGAAAGGCCATCCGAGACAGCACACAACCGGCGGCCGAGATCGCCGCGAAGGCCCACCTGTCACCGCTGGCCCTGTCCAAGTTTCTGGCCGGCGAACGGGACATCCATCTGGAAACCGCCGACCGACTGGCCGAGGTTCTCGGAATCAAACTGGCCAGCAGTTGAACAACAATCTGGGGGCCAGCGAAGACGCTCGACCCCAGCCACCCAGTCGGCCCGACGCGGCGGCGTGTGGTCTTGATCCCAATGTCATTCAGAGAGGTCGCCATCGCATCAGTCCTTGCCTGCGCGGATAACAGAGTTAGCCAGCGCGCCGGGATATCAGGGATCGCCGGCGCGCTGGCTAACACGGTATCCGACGCCACAGGACTCTCCACGTTCTTGTTGACAAATCGTTGCCGCAACGGCATGTTGCATCGCATTAGGTTGAGCCGCGCACGGAATGGCTGGCCGAGATAGGCGGCGCGCGGGTCAATTCACTGTTCGGCGGCAAACCCAAACCAGTCTCGAAGTGTTTCTTACCTTTACTCAATGAGGAGCAATCAATGTTGACCACCAAGTCCCAACCGTCAGGTTCAGACACGACTACGTGCCCCAAGTCTGCATCCATTGTGCAACGTGAACAATTGAAGTTCGTGTCAATTCCGAGCGGAACGCTCGTGAAAGTGCTTCCTGAGCCAAGTCCAATTTGGCTCATCATCGGAGGCGTTCGCTACGGCTACACCTCGTGGGAGAAGTTCACGCGATTTCATAAAGAAGATGCACGTGTTGAGGTGCTTGCCGATCCCGACTCCGTACCTGAGGGCACTCCATTCGGAGATGACCTCGAACTCATCACGTATGAGAACGGCCCTGTTTTCCTCTTGAATAACGGTCGCAAGCGTGGGTTCACCAGCGCCGAAATCTTTAACCAGTATCAAGCCAACTGGGGCAAGATTCACGTCTACTCCGCTGGTGTTGTCGCGGCGATTCCCGAAGACGCTCCGCTGCCAGGGTGATGTGTCACCGAGTGTTATCCACGTTATCAGAGGGCGAGCCAAACGAGCCGCCGAACAAGGCGGTCAACCCGAGCGGCGGATCGGGCGGATTCTGAAATCAACGTCACCTGGCCGCCGCCGGGTTACCTTGGTCGTTCGGCGGCATCAGCACAGAACCGAAATGAACCACAACTCCACCCCATCGACGACCCGCCAGTGCTCTTTGAAGAACACTGGCGGGCGAAGCCCCTCGCCAGTGGCACTCGGCGCGACGGACGGGTCTCGGGGTGGGACAGGCTGGAATGCCTGTCGTTCGGACTGGAATCGTCACGAAGCAGACTCGTCTCGCCGCAGGACGGACTCGAACTGCGACCGTTCCGGCTGGAACTGCGACGGAACAGACTTGAACTGCGACCATTCAAGTCTGTATGACGGCCAGACAAGTCCGTCTGACGCCGAAACAGGTCGGATTTGCAGCCCGATCGACTGGAGAAGTTGCGGCGCAACACACTTCTCGGTAGCGTGTTGCGACCCATCGACTCGATCCGGTCTGTCTCAAGCCGGGATCCGGCTGACAAGTCCGCACTGGTCCGCGTTCCCTTCACACTTTCCGAGGAGTCCCCTGTCATGGCCAAGGTCAAGCTGTCATTGCGCGATTTGACGGTTCCGCAAAAGGTGCAGTTCCTGCGGCAGGTGGTCACGGCGATGACCGGGAACGCCAATTTTGCCACTCCCTCGCCGACGTTGGCGTCGATCACGACCAAGACCGACGATCTGGAGACGAAGTTCAACGATGCTCAAGCCGCCCGACTGACGGCTCAGCAGAAGACAGCGCTGCAAGACACGGCCGAACGAGCCGCCGATGCCGCCGTCACGCAACTGGCTTCGTATGTCGATAACACGACGGCGGGAGACGCGGCGAAAATCCAAAGTGCGGGCATGGAAGTGCGAGCCACACCCGCACCGGTCGGGACGCTGCCCGCTCCCGCAGGACTCGTCGCCACGATCGGCGACCTCGACGGTGAGATCGATCTGGATTGGGATTCCGTGCGCGGAGCGACCAGCTATGTCATGCAGCGCAGCGTGGACCCGCCGACCGCAACCAGTTGGCAATCCGCGGGAGTGGTGACCAAGTCGAAGGGATCCGTCACCGGTCTGACGAGCGGCACCAAATACTGGTTCCGAGCCGCCGCTGTCGGTGCCGCCGGTCAGGGAGCCTGGAGCAACCCGGCCACCCGAACCGCTCAATGACGAGGACGTGGCCTACACCGCGACTCTCCGTTCGGCGCGGGTCTCCGTTCGGCGCCGGGTGCCACTGGCGAGGGCTTCGCTCGCCAGTGTGCTTTGATCACACTGGCGGCTCAAAGCTGCCGCCAGTGGCACCCAACGCGGTGAGCACAGACGGAAATCGTCACGAATCAGACCTGTAGGGTGGGCACTGCCCACCACAATCGGTCTTTGATGGTGGGCAGTGCCCACCCTACGGAAGGTATGACCTTCGCCGATCCGAACAGTCACCTAGGAGGGTGGCTGTGGGCGGGCGGCGGACGCGGGGGGTTACACCACTTCGTAACCCTTCCGTTGCTCTCGGCCTTGCCACTGATTGGCTTCGTCGTCACCGATCACTTGTTCGGTTTCGGGATTCCAGTGGAGAGTTCGGCCGAGACGCATCGCGATGTTGGCGAGATGACATGTCGTCAGGATGCGATGATGCGACCAGACATCCGAGACCGGGATCGAGCGGTCACGGCAGCATTCGATGAAGTTGGCCATGTGGTTGTCGAGCCGCTTTCCCTTGCGAAGCTTAATGAGGACCTCGTCGGAAATCGGGTTGTCCTTCAGGTCATCCACGGCTTGGCCGGTCAGCTTGCCACGGTTCACGAGGATCCGGCCTTTCTCGCCCTCGAACATGACGCCGTTGTCGAAACCGAGATCCTTCGCATCGTCGCGGATCCGCATTTCGACACCGTTCGCGAACATCACTTTCAAGTCGAAACTGATGGCCGCATTGAACGTGTCGTCCTTCATCGGCCAGCCCTTTTCGTAAGCGACGGGATGATCGACGGCGACGACTTCCAACGATTGCGGGCCGCTCTCCGCCATGCCGATACCCCACTGTCCGATATCGACGTGATGCGCACCCCAGTCGGTCAACTTGCCGCCCGAGTACTCGTACCACCAGCGAAAATCGTTGTGGCAGCGTTGCTTGATGTAATCGACCAGCGGAGCCTGACCGAGCCACATGTCCCAGTTGAGTCCTTCTGGTGGAGCCTCTTTCTGGAACGTGCCACCGCGCGGAGAACCGCCGATCGCGCACGTCACCTTCTGAATCTTGCCGAGCCGCCCCTCTTGGCAAATGGCGACGGCCTTGAGAAACATGTTGTTGTTCTCACTGCGTTGCTGAGTGCCGACTTGAAAGACACGCCCTGTTTCTTTGACAACCTTGCACAACAGCTTGCCCTCATTAATGGTCAAGGTGAGCGGCTTCTGACAGTGAACATCCTTGCCTGCTCGCAGCGCGGCCAGTGCGATCCGCGTATGCCAATGATCCGGCGTGCTGATCGTGACGAGGTCGATGTCCTTCCGGTCTAGCAGCTTCTGATAGTCCTCGTAGACCTCCGATTTCCCTCCCGCGATCTCCTTGTTGAATTTTTCGGCGTGTGACCGGTCCACGTCACAGTTGGCGATGATGTCGCCGTATCGCTTCACCGAGCCGCCGTCGCCGCGACCCATACCGCCGTTCCCGATACAGCCGACACGCGGCCGCTCGTTGGGAGACTTCGTCTCCTGAGCCATCGTGCTGGGAGACCACGCCCAATAAGGCAGGACTGCTCCCGCCGCCGCAGCCGTCGTGGTCTTGAGGAAGTCGCGTCGTGAATCAAACGTCGTCATGGGGGACTTTCTTGGCAGAGCGAGAGGAATGGAACGGGAGCCACAATGTTGGTGAGCCAAATC